>JAEYPM010000087.1 GCA_023410675.1 Bacillota bacterium
TATCTAGTAAGCTCTAACACAGTGTTGTCCCCCTATTCTCGTGAGAATTTGTGTTTCTAATGGGACAATACCATATTGTTAGAGCTTTTTCAATTTGTAAATTTAACTAGCACAACAAGTTAACTTATTTTTTAAAATATAACTTAGGATATCCAATTCCTTTACCATCATTATACTCAAATGCATCAACACAAGAACTTGTCATGAGTTCAAGATCTTTAAATTTATGTATAACCTGAGTTGAAGAGGTTTTATATCCAAAGTGTTTGATCTTGTCTTCGCTTGGACCATATGCTATTATTGTTGCATCCTTTTCAGAAGACGTTTGCTTATAGCCTTGAGATTCCATGTATTTAATAACTTCCTTAGCAGTAGCATCTCGCTCTGTTCCATTATTGTTTTTCCATGGCCAAGTCCATGTCTGTTTGCCGAGTACGTAGGCAAGAGAATTATATTGTTTTGAAGCAGGTGCAACAAATTTCCAATTTTCTCTAAAATCTTCAACATAATAGTCATAGTATGAGCTACTGGCACCTGTAATATATATTTTTTCAGTATAACCAACTGTGCCATTTACTCCAGCTACTTTTATTGTAAGATCCTTAGGTCCTCCAAGGGCTGCACCATACTGATGTTTAGAAAGATCCCAATTTATAAGATAATAGTTTTTGTGAAGTCTAGGGTTGTTGTGCATCGTTCCTATTCTTTCGCCGTTAAAATACACAACAGGATCAGACGTATTATTGTATACATAACATTCTATAATAACTGAACAATTATTAGTGGAATCCGTAGGACCAAAAGGCATAAGGTAACACCTTCCAGAACTGTCAGTCTTGGAATAATGCCCTTCAAACAATACATCCTCTATAGATGGTGTAGAAGCTGCATAAAGCGAAGTCATGCTTGTTAATAGAACACATACAATGAAACTAATTATAATTATTTTTTTAATTTTGTTCATATAATAATATAATCCTCCTTGTATAAATAGCTTGAAAATTGTTTTTAGTTGTTTTTAAGATAATAAATGATCACCCCTCCTTGCTTTACATAAATACAACTAACATGGATTATAGTAACATATTATTATTATAAATTCAATTCAAATTATTAGATTAATTCAAAATTTTTCACCATTATACTATTTGTTATTAAACTAATCTTTTAATTTTATATCCTTTCCTATACCAAAATAGTCTTGATTAAGCTATAATAAATAAAAATTCATTATCTTATGAAAGGATGAAGTTTATGCCTTATATTGATTCTAAAATTAGTGTACCTGTTTCCGAGAAACAAAAAGAAGTTCTTAAAACAGAACTTGGAAAAATTATCACCTGCATCCCAGGGAAAAGTGAAAATTATCTTATGTTAGGTTTTCAAGATCAATATTCTTTATTTTTTAAGGGTCATGCCTTAGATAAAGGAGCTTTTGTAGAAGTTAAAATTTTTGGAAGTGCTCCTAGTTCTTCGCTTGATGAAGTGACGGATAAGATATGCACTTTGTATGAAAACGAACTAGGTATTCCTGGCCAAAATATATACGTTAAATATGAGTTTGTAAACCACTGGGGCTGGAATCATCATAACTTTTAACCACTAATAAGAAGCAATTATAAAACTAAGTTCTAAAAGGGCTATTTGTAGCTACTAATTGAGTCAGCTACAAATAGCCCTTATTTCCACATTTATTGCTCACTAGTAATTATACAGTGGGGCAGAAGTTCTCTCATCTCTTCAACTTCTTTCGCCAATGCATAGAAAAATTAAATTATGGCATTTCAAAATAAACATATTCAGAATTATCACCAATGCTGATACAAATTCTACACAAATCCCCCTGCTGAGGCTGTGCCATATTAATTGCTCTCTTTATAAACTCATCAAAAGTCATAGAACTAACTTCCTTAATAACATCTTCATCTATTATATCTAAATTATTGCTATTTTTTATCTCATTAAAATAATGTTTTATCTCATTAAGCATATCGCTGTTATTGATATAGTTTACTTCAACAGTTTCACCAAATTTAACATCGATATTGCCACTATATCCATCTAGATTTTTATTGAAATATATTGTTGAATACCATACTCCATCTTGCATAACTTCCATAGCTTCTAAACGATCTATACTGGCTGTTTCTTCGTTCCATATAATATTTTTAAGGGGTATTTTAATTATATTTGAATGTTTCGTTGCACTAACTTTTTCAGAAAAATAAAATCTTTTTTCATTAGGAATATTAATAATATTAGTTTTCTCACTAAACTTATCTTCTCCCGAAACTAATTCAATTGTATATTCACCTGGTGAAAATCCTTGGGGGGCATCTTCTGTTGTCACAGTAATTGTTTGAGAAGAATTGCTACTTATTCTTTTTGAATCTTTGATATCAATGTCGCACAGTTTTTTACCGTTTCTATATAATACTGCAGTATCCAGATATACAGCTGACAATCCCTTGTTCACAACGTCAAAGCTGATTTCCTTAACACCACTAGGATAATCTTCTGCAACGATTTCAAGACTCACCTTATTTTCCGTCCCATAATAGAACCCACCATAAACTACCTTTCCACTTGCAGTAGTTTTAATTCGATACAGTGACATTTCATCTAAATTAATACTGGTAATATTAAAGCTCACTTCGGCATACTTTCCACCGTTAATGGTCGTGCTATTAATTGAACCTTTTCCAACACTCTCCCATTTATCCCCATTCTTTCTGTGAATTTCATAGTTTTCATCAAGCGTAACAGGTATATCAGTATTATTCCAGAAATAACATATTACTTCATTGTCTTCCTTTGAGTAGTATCGTAGTGATTCAGGAAGATAAAACCTCTGTGAATACATAATATAGTCGGTAAAAGTCTCATCTGTTACGTTATCATGGACAGTCGTACTTTTATCACGGAAAAGCTCGGTTTTCTCATAAGCAATACCACCATTATTGTTATCAACAGGTCTTAGAATACTTGTTCCGTTATATACCTGAAGTCTTATGCTTTCGTCAAATTCTCCATAAATATACACCTCAGTGTTATCCTCCCATGGGGTACCATTTATATCCATACAACGAACATCATAAGTAGAACCATAATCATCTGAAGAAATACGTATTGCATAGTCGGGATTTCCATCATGATTATAGTCATCATAAATTATCGGAAAGCCATTTCGGTAAGTCATTACAACTGCACCACTTTCGTCGATATAATCAACAGGTGAGCTGTATTTTTCGTCTACTTCGGAATCATAGAAATACTGACTCATATTGGTAGTAGCAAAATCCCCATTATATCTGGGAGGTTCGCTATTTCCGATATCCATAAATATTATTTTCCCATTGGAAAGCATCATAACATTATGGGAAATACGATAAGAACAAAGCTTACTCCTTAATCCTCTTTCAATCCATCCTTTAACATTATCTTTATCATTCAAAAAATCGTAAAAGGTTTTGTATTTCATTTCCTTTTGGCTTATTCCATAAAGTCCTTCTTTCAGATCATCAGAAATCTGCATAGCAAATGCTTCGTCATACTTAATAAGTGTACAAACACCATTTTCCCACCTAAACCTTGCGAAAATTCCAGGACCAAAATAGTAATGATAGAATGTATCGTATGTGCCTGAAGCATAGAATACTGAGTCTTCATCTTCAGTAGGGGTGTCAAACCCAACATAGCATACAAACTCCCTTCCACCATTTACATAGCCATCACCATGAAAAATTCTGCCACTAGATCGTTTATCCGTAAATGTATAGCTAGGTAACTTGTACTCACCTTCTTCAAGTTTAAGACTGTCAAGCCACGGTTTTACGATAGTTCTTGCAGTTTTGAGATATTCTTTCTGATTCTTAGGCTCGTCACATTTAATTGAAAGTCCTACAAGTCGTGCCTCAGGATTATTTGCAGTATTATTGGATTTTGATTTTATATCGGCTCCATCAGTGCAGTATCGTTTGAAGAGCTCACGAAATTCATTGTTTAAAAAATATTGTGCCTTGCCATCAACCAAAATATATGAGCTACCTTTTCCATTAATTTCAATAACATTATGGATTTCACCATTAATATAAATAACAAAGCTGTCACCTATTTTCCCCTTATCTTTTGGCAATACAGGTTCAGATTGTTGTAAATTTATAAAAGAAGTAAGAATAGCCTTCCATTCATCATTGGTAAGCTTAATATCTCTTCCGTTTGCATTAAAGCTTTTTTCTGAACTCTTTACTAACTCATCAATATACTCTTCCGAATATACATTCTCAATTTGTTGAATACCAATATTTTGCTTTGTCACACTAGCCATAGTTATCTTAGTATTAAAACCTGTAAGGAATACAACTGCAAGAATTAACAAAAATTTCTTCCTCATATCAATCTCCTCCTATTATATAGTCATAGCTTAATAACAATACTAATATGTAAATGGTTTACTCTAGCTTTCTTATCCACGATTTTCTTTATTAGTTAATTGAATTACAAGATAAATCATAACATTAATTATATTTATTATCAATAAACCAACACCGAATTTTTCTTTTTTTATGTACATTTTACACAAACAGACAGCAAATTTAAGTATTTGACATTATTTTTTCTTTTTATTACTTATTCCTTTCATCTCACATAATTCTATTTATTTTGCCTATCTAAAGTAGGATAAGTATTACATAGCAAAAAAGGGCTACTTATAGCCATCACATCTCCTAGTAGCTATATACAGCCCTCTTTCGTATTAATCAATTCCTAACATTAACCTATAAAAAGCATTGAAATTAAAAAACTGATTGAAATAGAATTTCTTTATAACCCATTAATAAACCATTTAAATTTTTCATAGTTTCCTAACTGCATAAACTTCTCTGTAAAATGCTCTCTTAGTGCGTTTCTTAAGTTTTCACAATTTTTCATAGTCTCTCTTCTCATAGCATATTCTTTAAGGATTTCATATTCTTCTGTTGTAAGGTAACACTTTATTTCATCATCAATTCCCTGAAAGCTATCCAAGGTACAGGGCCTCTTTTTCTCTTCGTCAATAATCACTATGGTGGATGCTGCAAGGTCTCCTACACGTCTATGCTCCTTATTGAAAAAGATCATAAGTACGCCAATGCCTATATTGTCAATAAATAGTCTAAATAAGTTTCTAATAACACAATGTCTTAGGGATAGGGGTTGTCCATTCATTCTAATGGTTCTAATCTTCATAATTCTTTTTCCGATTGTCTTTCCCTTCATGCTTAATTCAAGGACGACATAGTAGCAATATAGGATTAACACACATACAATAAGTCCAATACCTATAATCCAACCAGAATATTGCTCCCATATTTCTTTTGAGTAAGCTACCATTATTAAAATTACAATCGCCTCTAATAGAATAAGAAAAGACTGTATTAATGTATCAATCATAGCAGCTGCAGCTCTTGGAAATAGTCCTGCTAAACAAAACTCCAGTTCTATATTCTCTGGTGTCATGATTTTTATTTTTTTCATTGATGCCTCCTATCCAACTATCTGTACATCGTTAGAATTTTTTGATAAAATAGATGTTAATATGCTAAAGAAATTTACTTAAGGAAGGTATACTACTTATGAAAGAAGAAATGTTTATTAAATTAAACACCCGCACTTGGGACGACCTTGAACTTATGTGCGATAAACTAAGTCATAAAGGAAATTCTCATGTTTCTTCTGGTGAACTAAAACATTTTTTACATCTGTTTAGACAAGGAAGTCACCACCTTGCTTATGCTAAAACCCATTATCCACAAAGCAATCTTATTCCATACCTTAACACGCTCATTGGTAAATGTAACGCACATATATATGCTTCTCCTAAAATCTCTGTATCCTCTATCATTCAGTATATTGCGAAAGATTGCCCAAAAATGCTTAGAAGTTGTAAAAGTTATATCTTATTCTCCTTTGGAATTTTTCTCCTTGGCGTTATTTTAGGCATGGGACTAGTTTTTATTGATGTGAACTATGCGTCACTTTTTCTTGAAGAAAGCATGACTAAGGGTATTGTTGAAAACGGTATTACAAGTCGTCAGTGGGATTATCCCCTTATGTCTAGTTATATTATGATTAATAATATCTCGGTAGCCTTAAGAGCTTTTGTATTTGGCATCACCCTTGGCGTTGGTACCCTATATATCTTATTTGTTAATGGCGCCATGTTAGGTGCTTTAACTGCTCTTGTGTATTTATATGATAATCCTATTCATTATTGGTCTCTCATTTTACCTCATGGTATTATTGAGTTAACTGCCATTTTTATATCTGGTGGGGCAGGGCTTATGATTGCAAAGAACCTTTTAATTCCAGGTAACTTATCTAGAAAACACGCTTTAATTCATGCAAGCTCTAAAGCATTATCTCTCATGGGCATCGTTGTACTTTTTCTCATCGTTGCAGCAATTATTGAAGGTTTTTATACCCCGCTACCTATTGACGAAATGCAAAAACTTATTTTTTCTGCACTTACTGCAGTGATTCTCATAGGCTACTTTGCTTCTGCTTATATTAATAAGCAAACCTAATATAAATATTATCTAGAAATGAACCTTATTTTTCATTTCAAGATATTTGTTGATCACTTGAATCTGTAACTTTTCTGGAGGACACTCTATGCAAAATACATTGTTTGTATTTAGCACCCGAATCATCTTAGAGCGGTCCTTCAGCATATCTAAAGCGACTGCCTTAGTAAAGATTTCATCCTTATCTTTACTTCTTTCCTGTACAAGTTCCTCTATATCCTCATCTTTAATAAATACAATAACGACTATGTGCGTGCGTGCTATGATAGGAATGAGTCGCATCATTTCCTTGGACTCTTCTATGGTATCAAAATCAGTAAAAATAAAAATAATACTTTTATTCTTTTCCTTCTCCTTAAAATGATGGAATACAGCTTCATAATTTGAGGTTTCTTTTGTATCTTGGACATTATAAAGTGTTTCAATGATCTCATTTCTATGCTGAGCACCTTTGTCTGCCATAATCATATGAAGTGGTTGGGTATTAAAGGTAACAATGCCTGATAGATCTCCATTTTGATTGATGATATCCGAAAGCAAAATGGCAGTATTAATGGCCATATCTAGTTTTCTATAGCCCCTGACTGTGTAACTCATGGTTCTTCCCGTATCAATAAACAAATAGACTCGTTGATTTTTTTCTGGTTCATATTGATTAACAATGGGCCCTTCAGCTCTCGCACTTGCTTTCCAGTTTATTTTCTTATATTCATCCCCAGTTATATAGTCTCTTAAGCTTTCAAATGATGTACCTTTCCCTTGTATTTTAAGTACTTTAATTCCTTGCATTAACATAGGATTTTTTCTAAGTCTTAACCTAAACTTGTCAACATTCTTAAAAGGAGGATAAACCTTATATTGTTTGTGAAGGTCTATTGTATAGTCTTTTGTAAAAAGCTTAAATCTACTTGTTATTCTTAAATAAACCTTACCAAAAACAAAGGCTCCTCTTTTTGTTGGTATGACACAGTACTTCAAATCTTTGCTTTCATTAACGTCTACATATTCGCTTAGCATAGGCGTATCATATTTAAAATGGAATTCAGGAATCTCATCTTTAAGCCTAATATCAACTGGAAAACTACTTGCATTATAAAATCTAAAACCAATATCTCCTTTTTCATAGATGGTTAGTTTATTATCACCTGTTCTTTCAAGGCGAAAGCGAATCTCTTTACAACTCTTTAAGTAATCAAAAATAAGTATGGCTATAGCAAGAAGATTGTATCCAATAAATAGTGCTAATGAAATGCCAATCATATATCCCAAAATAAGAAAGGGAACACCTAAGATAAGCAGATAGATAAATCTTTTGGTTATATTCAACTTTTCTTCCCGCCTCTCTTATCTTGGTACGTTAATTTTAGCTAATATGTTCTCTATTAAATATTCTGCTTTTAGTCCCTCTAATTCCATCTCTGGTTTTACTATAATTCTGTGCCTTAGAGTTGGAATAGCCATTTCTTTAATATCTTCTGGAATAATATAGTCTCTTCCCATAAATACTGCATGAGCCTTAGCACATTTTAAGAGTGCAATGGCTCCTCTTGGTGAACTTCCTATATCTAACATAGGGTGATTTCTGGTTTCTCTAACAATATGTAATATATAATTCATGAGCATTTCATCAACTGCTACGTTTTGCACTGCTTTTTGACACGCTAATAGCTCTTCTTTGCTACATACAGGTTGTATATCTAACAACTCAAGATTATTCATCTCTTGTCCAAAATGATGCTTTTTTAGCATCTCTCTTTCTTCATCAAACTCTGGATAATCTATCGTGATCTTAACTAAGAAACGGTCAACAAGTGCTTCTGGCAAAGGATATGTGCCTTCATATTCTAATGGGTTTTGTGTTGCAAATACCATATAAGGCAGTTCAAGTTCAAGCATTTCACCTTCTATTGTGACTGTATTTTCTGCCATTGCTTCTAATAGTCCAGCTTGGGTTTTAGGTGGTGTTCTATTGATTTCATCTGCTAGTATCATATTCGTAAATATTGGCCCTTTTCTAAGCTCAAAATCACGGGTCTGCATATTGAATATCTTAGTTCCTGTGATATCAGCTGGCATTAAATCTGGTGTAAATTGAATCCTTTTAAAATCTATGTCTAAGGCTTTTGACAGTGCCTTGACAAGAAGGGTTTTTGCGAGACCTGGAACCCCTTCTAAAAGAACATGTCCCCCTGCCATAAGGCTTATTATAGAATAATCAATAAGCTTTTCCTGCCCTGAAATTACTTTCCCAACTTCACTTTTTATTTTAGCAATTATTTCCAATATAATTCACTCCTCGTATCGATAATCTCTACTAATTCTTCAATAATCGTAATGATATGGATATATTTCCTTTCACTATGTTTTTGATTTTTTACTTTCATAAATTCAATCACTTGACTGACCTTCTCAATCTCGGGTAATTCTAGCTTTTGCCAATAGTCATAGAGATCTTTGTTCACAAAATCTAACCGAAAAGCTTTATGGAGTAAATAATCATAATAACTATCTATAGCTAGATCCCAACACTTTTCATGTCTGTATAAATTGGCAGCTGCATACAAATATTCATTCTTACTTCTCTCTTCTTCTTCATATAGTGGAACCGTTTTTCCAAATCGCTTTCCCTTATAATAAAAAAATGCCGCTATGATGATCATCATCTGATAAAGGATCAGTTTAATACTAAACGGTATAACATCCCATAATCCTTCTTTTTCAGGTAGTACAAACAAATAATATTCATTAAAAATAATCGCCTGATAATCTAAAGTATGTATTTGCTTAAGTAGTGTATAGGCAGCATCCCTATCAGAAATTAGCTGTGAATTGATAATATGATTTACATTACAAGTAATGATTTTCCCTTCTCCATAACTATATCTCTTTACTACGTCATCTTCATATTCCAAGGACGCATAGCCTATTTCGTCAATATCATATTTTTGTAAGTAGACTAATTGTCCCCCTGCTTTGATCCAGTCTTTTACCCCATTCCTATTAATGTTAAAATTGGTGTGGGGCATAACCACTTGAACTGTGTCATAGTTATACGTTTCTATTGGTATTTCACTTTCTACTCTTGCTTCTTCAATTTGCTCTAAAGCTTCAAAAAATATGCTACATCCTTTACGCGTTACATTGTCAACTGAGTAGTCAGGTATTAAATTTTTAGCTAAATATGGAATGAAGATTGCGATAATGAGCAAAAATGGAATGACAAATAATAAAGCAATGACTCCTTTGTTGCTTCTACTTTTCATAGTCCATCACCTCACTCCAAAGCTGCTGCATCTTTTGTTTATAGCTACTATATGCTTCCCTATCAAACTTCTTTTTCCCATACCAGATAGCATTAAAAATATTGATGACTTCTTTAAAGGATCGCACGAAAGGATATTTTTCCCTTTTTAGATAGGAATAAATCTCACTATTTGTCTTTGATTCCTCTAAATAAATCATTTCCTTATCATGCATAAGGAGTAAAAGGGCAATATAATAATATCTCACTGCACTTGTATAGTCTTCTTGCTCTTCAAATGCATCTGCTTTACTTCTCAGTAAATTTGGTGTTGTCTCCTCAGAAATCTCAACCCCTAAAATCTCTTTTATTTTACTTCTTCGTTTAAATAGTTTTACAACATGACGTGCCATGATGATAATAATAGCAATAGCAATAATGATAGCAATGGCTAAAAAAAGCCTAGACACTACTTCAGGTAATTCGTCAGTCTGAGGCATATTATCCCTTTGTATCCTCATATTTTTAATAAAATTATCAATATAATTTGTAAGCTGCTCCAACCATTCTCTTATTTTCTGCTCAAACTTATTTTCATTTAATAATTTTTGATACTTCTCGTCTTTTAAAATATCATCAATCACTTGATCAAATTGCTCTCTTGAAACAGTATCTGATTTAGCCACCTAGATCTAATCTCTCCTTCTACTTATTTTTTATCATATCCTTTAGCCTTAATTCTAGATCGTATCCTTCATACTTAGCTCTTTGATTATAATAGATACAGACATTAATAATACTCATAGCTCCCATAATAAATATATAACCTAAGAGTTGTGTAAAAAATGCTACGCCTCCAGTGAATAAATAAAATAAAACTTTTACACCTACATTTAATGGGATAAACTCAGTTATAAGGCTTATAAGAACAATTAATATACCACTTATTGATTCAAAACCTAACACGGTTCCTGCAATACTTAATAAAACTAAAACTAAATTGCCAAATAAACCCCCAAAATTATATTTTATAAGCCCATAGCTTCTTTTTATCACTTGTATGGGGCCAACTTCTTCAGCAGCAATAATGGGTAACCCCAAGGAAAAAAACATTATATAAATATGTATCATAGTGACAGTAAGTAAAACCCCTAGTTTATATAAAAACGGAACTAAAAAATATGCATATATAATAGTCACCAAAGTGGTCATATCTTGTATATCAACAGATGCCGTATCCATTATGTCTATTACAGGGATTGAATTAATTATATTAAAGTAAATCCCAAGTAAAATAAGAATGGGGATAATCACAAGCAGCATAATTAACTGATACCCCATTACCTTAGTTGTCTTTTTAAAAGCAAACATAAAACATCCGAATAAATCTTGTTTATCTTTTGTGTAGTGCTGAGAAACAAGTTTCACAAGGGTTAACTGTGACAAATTATAAAGGGTAATTACGCACCAAATATACAATGCGACCCACACGCCCATAATAAATTCCCCAAAACTTGCTGCTAACATTGCATTTATTATCATCAGATAAGAGCTAATAGTATTAAATAAAGAAATAATCACAACTATCAAAATAGTAATCAAGTAAATTTGTTTAAAATATTTCCTAGTTAAAGTACTTGCCTGTCCTAATACTTCTGTAAAATGATCTTGTACCATTTTATTCTCCCTAATTAATTTTCTACATCGATTCTCATATTATATCAAATATTCCGCATAATATAAATTGTTTGATAAATATTATTTGTTATTTTATGATGAGCCTAATTCTTTTACAACCTCTCCTATAACTTTGATTCCCCTTCTAATTTCCTCATCGGATAACCTTGAAAAGCCAAGACGCAAAGTACTCTTCTCTTTCTTATCTACATAAAATATATCTCCTGGTGTAAAAAGCACCCCTTTTTCTGCACATCTTTTTAATACATTTCTTGCACAAACACCCTTTAATTTTACAAATATATGAAGTCCTCCTTCACCCATAATATACTCGTGAGGAATAAATTCATTAATTTGCTGCATAGTAAAAAGGTATTTTTCCTTATAGTGCTTTCTTGCTTTCTTAATATAACGCTCAAAGCTGCCACTGATCATATAATGATAAAGTATTGCTTGGTCAAGAAAAGATGTATGGATATTTCTTGTCCTTTTAACACTTTCTAAAACATCAATTAATTTTTTATCTGCTAAAATCCAGCCTATTCTAAGTCCTGGAAAAAGTATTTTTGAAAAGCTGCCTATATAGATAACGCCATTACTATTTGGTGCTAATGCTGCTATTGGAAGCATAGGCGAACTTGAGTACAAAAGTTCTTCATTAAATCCGTCTTCAATAACAGGGATCTGGTACTTTTTATATATTTCTAGTACCTTTTGGCGTTTTTCACCTTTTAGGACGATGCCTGTGGGATTATGATAAGAAGGTATAATATAACCTAACTTAGGTGTTCTTAGCTTTAGAGTTTTCTCTAATTCATCTATATCTATTCCATCTCTATTCATTGGAACGCCGGCGATATCTAATTGATGAGCGTGCATCATTTTGAGGGCGGTATTATGTGTCGGGTCTTCACAGACAATAATATCTCCTGGCTTTGTCAGTGCAGAAAGTATGATATCCATACCTTCTGTAAAGCCATTGACAATAAGAATATCTTTATTTTTTGTACTGACACCCTTTTGCTCCATATAAGTCATGAGGTATTCCATTAGAGGTTTATAACCTTTTGCATAACCATAATTTAGAACTTTATTACCTTCTAAAGAAATGCATTCTAAAAAAGCCCTTTTAAATTCTTCTAAATCAAAAAGGCTTTCATGTGGTGCGATGCTCTTAAAGGAAATCATTCCTTTTTCCCATGGCAATTCTGTTTTGATAATGTCTA
This sequence comes from Bacillota bacterium, assembly GCA_023410675.1. Classification (GTDB taxonomy): domain Bacteria; phylum Bacillota; class Clostridia; order Lachnospirales; family Cellulosilyticaceae; genus JAEYPM01. Next base: position 12,711 of record JAEYPM010000087.1, read on the forward strand.
GTTGCCTACACTGCGTAGCATAATAGCTAAGCATTTCATCCCAATTAATCGTAAGCTTTTCATCTTTATATTCTATTTCTTTGTCAATAAATGTTCCTTTTCCTGTTAGACTTTTAATAACTCCCTGAGCCTCTAAGTTTTCATACGCTGTAAGGACTGAATTCCTACTTATTTTAAGAAGATTACTCAGTTCTCTAGTGGATGGCAGTTTGTTTCCCTTTTTTAGAACACCATGATTAATGCCCTTTTTAATATATTCTTCAATTTGACTATAAATAGGACTATCTTCTGTAAGTTTAAATGATGAAAAAAGCAAACCCCTCACCTCATTATCTATCGATTAAAAATACTTTCCACTTCTTGCAGCATCTTGTAGTGGGTAAAGTCAAACTGTAGTGGTGTCAGTGTAACATACCCTTGTGATAAATAATATCTATCCGAGTTCATTTCTTCTATTTTACTTTTTGTTGCATTTATTGTATAGATTTTTTCATCTTTATCTTCTAGCAAAATATATTCACTTCTATAGGTAAAATTTCCAAGTCCACATACTTTGATACCCTGAATAAGATGCTCGGGTTTATTCGGTACATTGATATTTAATACGACATCCTTTTTTAAGAAATTCTTTTCTGCAATATCAACTATTTTACTTACCCAAAGTGCAGCTTTCTCATATTCTTCATCATTCTTCTCCCAATCTACTTCCATGGAGATAGCAATGGATGGCACATGATTAATTGCTCCTTCTATTGCAGCTGAAACCGTCCCTGAATAAAGTACGTCTGTACCACAGTTAAGCCCTCTATTGATTCCTGAGATGACAAGTTCGGCATCCTTAGCAAACAAAGCTAGCCCTATCTGAGTACAGTCAGCAGGTGTTCCTAGTATACTATAGGCTTTTACTGTAAGACCTTCTAAAGTTTCTTCTTTCACTTTCATAACGCCTTCTAAAGAAATAGAATGACTGCACGCACTTTTTTGCTCTCTAGGTGCTACAACAGTAATCTCATGTTTTTTATTCATTTCTTTTGCAAGTTCATAAATACCTTTTGCGTGAATCCCATCATCGTTTGTTATGAGTATTTTCATGTCATATCTCCCTTCATATAATAGCCTAATAATAATCCCTTACTTATTCGTTAATATAATTCATTTTATTCCATAGACTAAGATCATGTTTTTTTAAATTAGTGAGTTTAAAAGTAACCTTATCTACAAAACCTTGTACTGTTTTTCCCACAGCTATTAGTGTACCACTTTTTTCATTTGTTACACGATAATTGGTAACTAACTGAATGGGTGTAAACTTTTCAATTGTGGTCTCAATAAGAAGCTCGTCTGCATATTTAGCTGGAGAATAATATTTGCACTGGGTCTCAGCAATAGGCATCATAATTCCTTTTTCCTCTATTTCTTGGTATGTCAAGCCACATAATGCTACCAGATCCTCTCTGGCATTTTCAAAATATACATAGTAATTCGCATGATGGACAATACCCATAGCATCTGTTTCTGCATAACGAACCTTAATTTTTGTTCTACTTTTTATAGTACTAATGATATCATTTTGCTCGTGTTCTTTATCAATCATATTTGTTTTCTCCCTATTGATCTAATTAATTTTATAGAATATAGTGTAATGTTTCTATAATAAGCATAACATAACAAAGAGCCTCATTCAATGAATAAGGCTAACTCATAATAAGTCTTACACTATTTCTAAACCATTTTATATCTTCTTTTGAAATACTCTCTATAAGAACTAAAAATATACTATATAATAGTATTGCAAGTGTTATAGAAAGAGTAACGCCTTCTACTTGATAACCCTTATTAAAAAACAAATAGCGATACAATGTCTTAGATAATAAGGTTGTAGCAAATGCTACAATAAAGGGCTTAAAGATCCATTTGCTTGCCTCAATGTTAATATTGGTTACATGGATCAGTTTATTAAAATTAAGTAAAGAAGTCACTATATTACTGATCAGCATGATCCCTATAAATGCTGTCATTCCTTTATAAGGAATAATAAAATAAATCATACTGATTCTAAAAATAGAGTCGATCATACTGTATTTAAGACAACTCATCTGCTCCCCTAGACCTTTTAATATCCCATCTGAAACCATTTCTATGTATATAAAAGGAGCTATTAATGTTACTATCTTCAGCATTTTCCCTACGTCATTATTATGATAAATAATAACCCCTAGTTCATTGCCAAAATTGATAAAGATGCCCACCACAAAGGCACTAAGTACACATGTAAAGTGAATGACCCTAGCTGTTGTATTTCTCACCCTCTGATTATTTTTAAGCACATTAGCTCTTGCAATTTCTGGAATGAGAGTTGTAGCAAAAGCAGTCAAAAAGGCTGCTGGAAAAAATAAAATAGGTATAACCATTCCTTTTAAAAGACCATACATACTCATAGAAGTCTGCATTGTTTCCCCATATTTTCTAAGGCCAATAGGAATAAGCATATTTTCTGCTGTTACAAGGACTGAACCTACATAACCTGCAGCTGCTATAGGAAGAACTACCTCAAATATTCTTACAAAGGCTCTTCTAAAGGCAACCTTTTTTGAACTTCTTTTATGCAGCTCATCTTTAATTAATAGTTCTTTATCTACTAAATAAAGTGTTAGTAGATAACTAAAAGAAATGATTTCACCAATTGTCATTCCTAAACCAATCGCTGCACATGCATGACCGATTCCCCTAGGTGCCCATAACCTCATAAAAATGATTATGAGTGACAATTTAGCACATTGTTCAATAACGTCGGCACTAGCAGGCTTTATAGCTGTTTTCGCGGCGTAAAAATAGCCTTTAATACAAGATGAAATGCTCATAAATGGAATGCTAAATGCCAATGCTTTAAGCCCAAGTGTTGCCCTTTCATCTTTAATAAATAGAACCGCTATATCTTTTGCGTATGTAAATAATAGAAGGCAGGCTATACTCCCTAAAAATCCACTTAAGCAAAAAGCTGCTTGCATAATTCTTTTAGCATTATAATAATCGCCAATACTCATATCTTCTGCAACTAATTTTGATACAGATACACTCATTCCTGCTGAAGCAAAAATATATGCCATAAAATAAACCGACATGCTTAATTGGTAAAGTCCAACCCCCTCTGAACCAATGGTTTGAGATATTACAGCAATAGAGATCATACCTATTGTTCTTGTAATGAGTGAAGCTAATGTAAGCAGCATAGTACTCATTAATAAACCTTGCTTTTTCAAATACTTTCCTCCAAATCATTCATCTATCTTATGTCATTATATGTCCACTCTCTCTGTAGAATTCGCATTTTAAACACGAACTTATATTATGTGAATTTATTTTACTTAAAAACCTCTTAAAATATTTTTAGTATTTCATAAAATATTTATATTCACATCATGGTCCTATAGTATAATAAACTCATAGCATAGATTTCTTATTCTAGATATTAGATATTAGCTATTAGATGTTACATATTAGATTCAAATCAATCTTTATTTCATATAATAAAGGAGGTGTGTATAGTGTCCACGGATATAGTACAAGATAATCTTATTTATGATGATATAGAAAATCTTATGGAAAAGAAGCAATTTATTATTGCTAAAGAGAAGTTAGATCAAATCAATAACAAAACATCTAAATGGCACTTTTTATATAGCAAAGTCCTTATTCATCTATCTTGGTTTGACTCTGCAAAACGTCATCTTGAAACAGCTATCTCTATAAATCCTGATGCTGTAGAATATAAGGAAGCTTATGCTGAGCTTATGGCTCGTCATAAGCGTTATAGCAATCCTAACACCAATCAGTCTTCAAATAAGAAAGATAATGTGTGTGCTATGTGCTGCTGTGAAACATGCACTGAATTATGTGGTGAATTATGTGTAGAAGGAATTAGCCAAAGTGGTTGCTGCATCAAACTTATTTGCCTAGATGCCTTGTGTGAATGTATAGGTAGTGGTATTGATTGTTCATAATAAAATATAAAACATAAACTATAAAAAATAAAATGCTAGGAGTGATCTTATTTTGAATACCTATAATCCATGTGTCATAAATCCATTTGAAGAAATTACATTTCTTGTTGCTCACGAACATTTTGATGATGCTGAAAACAAGCTCGTTGCATTAAAAGATAAGACTGCTTACTGGCATTATCTCTATAGTAAAATTCTGATTCATAAATCATGGTTTGATTCTGCAAAATGGCACCTTGAAGAAGCAATAAAAATGGATGCTAACAATGATACCTATGACAAGGCACTAATAGAGCTCATGGCACGTAATCAACGTTACCGTGATGGTTATTCTAACTCTAGAAGACGAAACAGTGGCTTAGATTGTTGTTGCTGCTGTGACGACTGCTGCGAATTTAGTTGTTGTGATCTTATTTGCCTTGATACATGCTGTGAATGCATGGGTGGAGACCTTATTGAGTGCATTTAGTATCCTACCAACCTCTACCCTAAAGGAGTGTTCTTATGTTTGGTTATGTAATGCCTCTTAAAGATGAACTTAAGATAAAAGAGTATAATCAATTTAAAAGCTATTATTGTGGTCTTTGCTTTCATATAAAAAAAGGTTTTGGCAATTTTCCTCGCCTATTCTTAAACTATGATATGGCTTTTTTAGGCCTTCTTTTAGATAGCCTAAATCCTAATAAAACAGAAATTGAAAACAAAAAATGTTTGACAAATCCTATTACAAAAAAATCAGTTGTATCTAATTGTAGTGCTTTAGCCTATGCTGCCGCTATGAATCTATCCTTAGTGTATTATAAGTTAATTGATGATGCCTATGATGATAAAAATATTAAAAGTAGACTTGCTGCGTTTCTTCTAAAATACTACACTAAGAAATTTGATCCCAAAATCTCTGAAATCAATACCGTGATACAAAAAAATCTTAGTGAGCTCTCTATAATGGAGAAAGAAAAGAGCTTTTCTTGTATTGATGAAATATGTCATCCATTTAGCCTCATAGTTGCACAATTATTTAAAATGTATCCTTCTTCTGTGATAAATGATAATGGCACCATACGTGATGATCTCTTTCAATTTGGTTATGCCCTTGGTAAATGGATTTACATGATTGATGCCCTTGATGACTTAAAAAGTGATATGAAAAAAAATAAATTTAATCCCCTTAATTATCTTTATAATAGTAAACATCTTACCTATGAAGAACTTTTTAAGGAAATCAAAGAACCCGTATCTTTTACTATTCTTAACTGTGGCTATACCTGCAAACTCTATCTAGATAAGTTGCCTATTACTAAACATAAAGAAATTCTTGAAAATATAATTTCACTGGGTATGATGGATCAGTACAATAAAGTGATCCACACTTGCTGTCATAAACATAAAAAAAGGAAGTGACGATTATTTTAACATCAAAAGACATTTCTTTAGGAGGTATCTTAACAGCTCTCACACTCATAGTCCTGTATCTTACAGTAGTACTTCCTATAAATAAATTGACACTTTTAGCCCTCGCCTCATTTATGATAACTATTGCATTAATAAGAAGAAATATAAAGACTGCGCTATTTGTTTACATAAGTTCTTGTGTGCTCGCTTTTTTTATGGTTCCTATTAATATTGCCTTACTTTATGCGACACCTTTTGGTATATATAACCTAATCAAGTATTTCATTGAACAAGTACAAAAGTCATCTTTACAGTTATTCCTTAAATTTATTACTTTTAATATGCTTCTTGCCATTTCCTTTGGCCTTATTAGTCTTTTTATTGCTGTGCCATCATTTGAGCACTTTTATGGGGTATTATCAAGATTTACATTTCTTAAACTAACGCATCATACACTGATTATTCCTTGGGCTTTTAGTATGGTTTTCTTCATTTTATTTGACTATGGTCTAACACTCTTAGAACGTTATTATCATAATTATTTTACACACAAAAAAAGCTAGCCGCTTATTAGGTAATCTAATAAAGCAGCTAGCTTTTTTTACTATCTCTTATTACTTATAACTTAATGCTTAACTATTAATTCTATTTGATGACTGTTAGGAAAGTAACATTCTATCATTAGTCAGTTCTTCATGGCTCTTAGTTTTGAACATTTCAAGCAGCTTTTCAACGGTCATATCTTCTCTTTCTTTATCCTTTATATCTAAAATAATTCTTCCTTCATACATCATAATTGTTCTATTTCCAAGAGATAATGCTGATTTTATATTATGGGTAATCATCATGGTGGTAATGTTATGTTCTTTAACAATATCCTGAGTAATTTGTAATACCTTTTCTGCTGTTGCAGGGTCTAGTGCCGCAGTATGTTCATCTAAGAGTAAAAGCTTAGGGGTAACTAGTGTACTCATAAGAAGAGTTACCGCCTGTCTTTGCCCTCCAGATAGAAGTCCCATCTTAGTCTTTAATCTATTCTCAAGTCCCAGCCCTAAAGTAGCCAGTTTTTCTTTAAAGAGCTCACTATCTTTACGACTAATTCCAAAACTAAACTTTGTATTTTTACTTCTTAAGTAAGAAAGAGCCAAGTTCTCTTCAATAGTCATAGAAGGAGCTGTTCCTCTTAGTGGATCTTGAAAAAGTCTCCCTATCGCTTTCGCCCTCTTATGCTCCTTTAAAAAAGTAATATTCTTATCATCAAGCACAATGCTTCCCAAGTCAGGTAAATAATTGCCTGCTATAAGGTTAAAGAGTGTTGATTTACCTGCTCCATTTGAACCAATAACCGTTACAAAGTCACCTTGCCTAAGATGCAGATCGAGATTATTTATTGCTATTTTTTCATTAACTGTTCCCTTATTAAAGGTTTTACCAAGGTGGTTAATTTTTAACATAATCTGCACCTCTTTTCATTTGCACAACTTGCCGCTTAAGCTTTATAGCTTTTTTGATGGTAGGATATGAAATAGCTATTGTAACAATAATAGCTGATACTAACTTCATACTGCTTGCAGATATATTCAGTTCAAGTGCAAAAGATATAATAAATCTATAGATTATAGAACCTAATACCGCTGCTGTAATATTGAGAAGAACAGACCTTTTTCCAAAAAAGACTTCACCAATAATCAGTGATGCTATTCCTATAACAACCATACCAACACCCATACTTACATCTGAAAATGATTGATATTGAGCAAGAAGAGCACCTGATGTACCTACGAGTGCATTTGCTACTGAAAGTCCCACTGTTTTAGTAAAATCAACATTAATAGAAGAAGACCGTACCATGTGTTCATTGTCTCCTGTTGCTCTTATAGCTAGACCCAGTGGCGTAGATAAAAATAAGGCTAAACTCGTCATAATAAATAATATAATAATGATACCTAAAATCATAGGTGCATATTGGGTTTGTAACAGTGCTTTCCCCCTGCTAAAAATAGTCTCTACATTTAATAGAGGCAAATTAGGTTTACTGCCCATAACCATAATATTAATAGAATAAAGTGCTGTCATAGTAAGAATTCCTGCCAGAATAGGTTGCACTTTTAGTTTTGTTTGAAGTGTAGCTGTAACAATACCAGCACACGCTCCAGCTAATGCTCCAAGTACTATCCCCAATACAGGATAACCCATAATAGCCATAACAGCTGATACTGCTGCACCCAGAGTGAAACTGCTATCTACAGTTAAATCTGGTATGTCTAATATTCTATAAGAAATAAATAACCCTAATGTCATAAGACTATATAGGAGACCTAGTTCAATGGATGATGTGATTAACAATACGTTCATGGTTCTCCTCCTTTATTATGAAATTGCTAGTTTTTATAAGCTATTACTCTACAATAGTAGCTCCATCCACTTCAAAAGGTGCATTTATTGCTGTAGCTGTTGTCTTATTAATTACTTTTTGGAAATCTGTAAGTGTTACAACAGGAATATCAGATACCTTGGTACCGTTTAATACTTGTATAGCCATTTCAGCCGTTTTAACACCAAGGTCTCCATAGTTAACGCCTATAGTTGCATAGCCTCCATCACTTACCATAGAATCTGCTCCTACATATACTGGTTTACCAGTCGTTCTACCTACTTCAGCAAGTATTGGCATAGCAGATGCAATATTATTGTCTGTTGGTGTATAAATAGCATCAACTTTTGCTGCTAAAGAAGTTGCTGCTTGTTGAAGCTCTGATGTATTGGTAATAGTTACTTCTTCATATGTAAGACCATATTTTTCTGTAAGGGTTTTTGCCTCATCAATTGCAGACTTTGAATTAACTTCACTTGCTGTGTATAAAAAGCCAATGGACTTAATCTCTGGTGTAAGTTCTTTACATAATTCTAATACTTTATCAACGGGTATTGCATCTGATGTTCCTGTTACATTAGCTTCTGGTTTGTTAAGATCTGTAACTAATTTTGCAGCAAGTGGATCTGTAACTGCTGAGAAAACTATAGGAATATCTGTAGTTGCTGCAGCGGCTGCTTGTGCTGATGGTGTTGCAATCGCAATAATTAAATCTACTTTATCACCAACAAACTTTTTGCAAATAGAGTTAAGATTGGATTGATCCCCTTGTGCATTTTGATAATCAATGACAATATTCTCTCCATCTTTAAACCCTTGTTTTTCTAATTCACTAATAACACTTTCTCTTATTGTATCAAGGCTTGGGTGCTCTACGATCTGTACAATCCCTATTTTCTTCATATCTTTTTTCTCTACAGTTGTTTCACTTACACTATTTGTTCCTGCTGCTCCTGTTTCTGTTGTATTGTTATTAGCTGTGCATCCTGTTAATGACAAAATCATCATCGTCATTGTCATTAAAATTACTAAAATCTTTTTCATTTTTTCCCTCCATATCTTTTAATCAATAAAATTGAAAATAAAAAAACACCTATCCTTTCTCCAAGGACAGATGTCATAATCTGCGTTGCCACCTTGATTGGCATAAAATGCCCACCTCTTTTAGAATGCTATCACATTCTGGACCTCTGGTAACGCTGGTCTTGCGTTTAGGGATACTAAGAAAGAGTTTCTGTTCACCCTACCCTCTGGAGCCCATTTATCTAATCTGCTTTCTGTTAGGATCTCAGCCTTCCCTAACTCTCTGTAAGTGCACCTATTAGTTTTACTTCTCCATCAACGGTTTCATCTATTGATTTGTATGTTATTATACTCTAAACTTTTTTAAATGTCAAAACAATTATATGAATATTTTTTATTCCTTGTCTTCTTTCTTGTCGTAAGTCTCGGATCTTTGACAGTTGCATAAAGATAAAAACACTACAAGCCTTGATATAGGTTTATTTTTTTGTCAAATTTTAAACTTTACTCTTTCGTACCTTTTCGTACTATGATATAATAGTAGTATATATGGACGTGGAGGTGCCTATGAGACTTAAA
>JAEYPM010000110.1 GCA_023410675.1 Bacillota bacterium
ATACGATACCTCCTATGATTTTATTGTTTTGCGATTGCCAGTCGCTATCATTCTATCATAGGAGATATTTTTTGTTCAGAGCTAAAGCCATTTTGCCCACTGGCATAGCCAGTGGTTATCTAAGCAACAGGATATGCACTCTTTTAAAATTATATTTTAAAAGGGTGCCACACAAATTATAAAGTGTAACACCCTTTTGGCTGATTCTTCTATTGACCTATTCTTTCCATTTAAATGGATTATCCTTTGCTAAAAACTCTTTTAAGGTTTGCTGACTTTTATCTTTTTCAGAAAGTAATACTTCAACTCCTTCTAGTGGCCAGTCAATGCCAATATCAGGATCATTCCATAATATTCCGCTATCATAATGTGGTGCATAATAGTCTGTACATTTATATGAAAATATTGTTTCATCTTCAAGAACTAAAAACCCATGTGCAAAACCTTTTGGCACATAAAACTGACGTTTATTCTCTGCTGATAAGATCACGCCTTCCCATTTGCCAAAGGTAGGGGAACCTTCTCTAAGGTCAACAGCTACATCAAATACACTTCCCTGAAGAACACGTACAAGTTTTCCTTGAGTATGCTTTGTCTGAAAATGAAGTCCCCTAAGCACCCCTTTTTTTGACTTAGACTCATTGTCTTGGACAAATTTCATATTGAGCCCAGCCTTTTGGAAATCTTTTTCCGTATAGATTTCCATAAAATAACCTCTTGCATCACCAAATATCTGAGGTTCTACAATATAGACACTGTCTATGCTTGTTTTAATAAACTTATATTCTGCCACTTTTATCACCTTTTATTATAATTTATGAATGTTTTAAAAAATTTTTTGCACTTTCCAGTGCATACTTTGCCCATACGCCAATAAATACTAATAAACTAATCCCTATATGATATTTCTTATAATAATGCTTTTTATAAAATAACCACATTGCATTGTGAAAGTCATAGATAATCTTTGTTCGTTTCTTCTTTGAGCTTCCCCCTTTATAATGAATGATACTAGCCTTAGGATAATAAATAATCGGATAACCAGCTTGTTTGATCCTAAAACATAGATCAATATCTTCTCCATACATAAAAAAACGCTCATCTAGCAGGCCAACTTCATCGAGTACCGTCTTTGACATGAGCATAAATGCTCCCATTATAACATCTACTTCACCTACTTCATCTACTCCTAGGTGAAGTGCTTCATAGGCACCATATTTCTTAGGATTTATTTTATGAAGTTTAAGAAAATAATGAAGTGATGCCTTAGGTGTAGGGAAGCCTCTTTTACATGCATGATCTAACGATCCGTTAGGCAATATCACTTTGCACCCTAAAGCACCTATTCGTCTATGATTCTCTATATAGCTTATACATCTTTCAAGGCAATCCTTAACAATATAAGTATCTGAATTTAGCAACAAAATATACGCACCGTTTGCCTTTTTTATTCCAATGTTGTTTGCTTTTGAAAATCCAAGGTTATCATGATTAATAATAATTTCAACTTTTTCTTTGTCAGGGTGCTGCTTAAGCCATTCTTGAAGCTTACTTATGCTATCATCACTAGATGCATTATCAACCAATATAATCTCATACTTAAAACTAGGCTTCGCATTAAATACAGATTCTATCGTCTGCTTTGTCAGTTTATATGTGTTGTAATTGACTATGATTATTGATAGTTTCATGGATCATTCCTATCCCTTTCCCAAGTCATTTTACTGATTTCTTCATTTTAAGAAAGCATCTACTATAAATCATTGCCTTTTATATGTTTAAACTCTGCCACTGCCTATCATTTTCCAAGTAATCTTTTAATGATTCTTCCCAATTTCTAAAAGTGTTTAGCCCATACAGCTTCAGAGAGAAGTTATCAAGTACTGAATACTTTGGTCTTTTAGCAGGCCTAGGAAATTCTTCACTGGTTACTCTATTTATTTTTATATTTATATTCATATATTCAAATATCTTCACTGCGAACTCATGCCATGAACATGATCCTTCACATGTTCCATGAAAAGTACCATAATACTCTGTATGCATCAGCTTGATAAGTGCCTCTGCTAAGTCTTTAGTGCATGTAGGCGAACCAAATTGATCATCTACAACATTTATCTCTTTGTGCTGTTTCGAAAGTTTTAACATGGTACGCACAAAGTTATTTCCTTCACCATATAACCATGCTGTACGTACAACAAAATATTTTTTACAAAAAGTCTTTACATATTCTTCACCAAGCAGTTTACTACTGCCATAAATACTTTGAGGATCTGTTTTATCATCCTCTCTTCTTGCTCTTGCATCTTTTCCATCAAATACATAATCTGTAGACACTTGTATAAGTTTTGCACTTATTGTTTCACTTACCTGTGCCAAGTGTTTTGCTCCTAAGGCATTGATTTGATAAGCCTTTTCAATTTCCGTTTCGCAAAGATCTACTGCTGTATGTGCTGCACAATTAATAACTACTTCTGGCTTATGTTCAAATAGAACCTTTTGAACAGATGATAAAGAAGTAATATCTAAGGTATCATAATCTGTTGCAACTACTTCATATTTATCTTCAGCTTGCTTTAACTGATTTTGAAGCTCTAAGCCTAGCTGGCCGTTTGCTCCAGTTAATAAAACTTTCATATACTATTCCTTTCTATTATTATATATTTCCGTTATATAATCCCTATGGTTTTTATGGATCATTTCAGTAATAAAAAGATTATAGAATGCTTCTTGGCAAATCCTAATCAATGTTTTATTATAGCATATTTCAATAAAGAAAATGTAATTTTCTACAGCCTTTTTAATTTCATAAAAATATATTTAATAGCATTTTTAATAAGAAGCCATTCTACATAAATGTAATTACCTATATGTTTTATCTTAAAACCTACCCTTTTAATTTGATGTAATGTCTTAAAACCTTCAAGTAAGCCTTCTTTATATTCTTTTCCGAATCCTTTTCTATAAAATGCCCAATATTTTATCAAGAATCCAAACACTAATGCTGGGGCATTAATAATCAATTGTAATAGTGGCATATTCTTATAAGCAACATATACATTATTCCTAGAAGATATTTTTATTTTAAATGAATTATATCTTCCTCCAGATGTTGCACTGCCAACATGGTATACTATTGCCTTTGGGCAATAAATATTTTTATAGCCATATAGATTCGCCCTATAACCTATATCTACATCTTCCATGTAAGCAAAGAAATTTTCATCAAAATAGCCTATTTCCTCAAATGTTGATTTTCGATATATCGCCGCTCCTCCACAAGAACTGAATACCCTTCTAGAATGATCATACATTGTAATAGGAGCCCCATCACCACATTTATAGGCCCATCCTAATACAGTATACTCGTCTCCAGCATCATCAATTAATGCTTTATTATGATATTGTATCATTTTGCTGCATACAGAAAATATGGTTTTATCTTGACTGATTGCACGCATTAGCTCTTCAACAAATCCTTCTTCAACAAGAGTATCATTATTTAGCAAAATAATATACTCTCCATTAGCTAATTGTATCCCTTTATTTACTGCATAACTAAATCCATAATTTTTATCCAGTTTTTCAAACCTAAGATTTTCATATGAATGAATCCAACTATAGCTATCATCTTCGGAACCATTATCAACAACTATGACTTCTATATTTGTATGCGTTGATGCAAAAAGTGCATCAATACAATCCTGTAAATATTTATTACCATTATAATTTGGTATTACTATCGATATCATCTAATCACCCACTATTAGTATAACTGAAAACACGCCAACATGAAAAGGTGAATTCATTCTTTAAGCCATAAAAAAAGAAAGTGAACACAAAACTAAGTTCATTAGTTTTATGGCACTTCCTTTCTTTATTGTAATAATCAAATCTAACTATTGTACATAATCACTTACATCAACTGAGATTTCTTCAATCTCTCCAGAACTGTGATATACTTTAAACACTAAAATATAATCATCAACTTCTGAATGTGTTAATTCAAATACAAACACTTTCATATCTTCATAAAACCATGCTTGATCTATTACATTATCTTTGTTTGATGTTTGTGACAATGTAGCTATTACAGTATTATTGCGTACTGCTTCTATTTTATCTATTTCTTCTCCACATATATACCATTCTATACTTTCATAAATGTCTTCAAGTTCACTATCAGCTCCTTGAGTTAATACATCTAATATATAGACTGGTAAACTTTTTAGTTGTTCTTCAGTTCCTAGTTCTTCTTCAGTTGCTTGTTCTTCTTCAGTTGCTTGTTCTTCTTCAGTTACTTGCTCTTCTTCAGTTACTTGCTCTTCTTCAGTTACTTCTTCAACTGCTTGTTCTTCTTCAACTGCTTCAAGTGATGTTATTTTTTTACCATTAGCAACATTTATAGTCGTACTTATTATACTTGTGGTTCCATCTGTTCCATAGGCTTTGATCTTTAATGCATGGGCTCCATTTCCTACTTTACTTACATTTATTGTACACCTATAGCCCGCTAATGATGTACCATATCCTGGATATGCTGCTATTAAATCGTTTCTTTCATAACGTGTAGCTGTTCCCATCACTGTGCTATCTATCAATACTTCTATCTTACTTATTGGCTTACCATATAAATACCATCCACTTACTGTAAAACTGTCGTATACCGAACTTCCTGATTTTGGCGAATCAATCCATCCTCTATATGGTTTTGATGGGTCGTTTGCTATATTTATAGTTGTACTTACTATACTTGTTGTTCCATCTGTTCCATAGGCTTTGATCTTTAATGCATGGGCTCCATTTCCTACCTTACTTACATCTATAGTACTCTTAAAGCCTGCTAATGATGTATTATATCCTGGATATGCTGATGCTAAATCGCTTCTTGCATAACGTGTAGCTGTTCCCATCACTGTACTATCTATCAATACTTCTATCTTACTTATATCTTTACCATATAAATACCATCCACCTACCGTAAAACTTCCTTTTACTGTAGATCCTGATTTTGGTGTATCAATATATCCTCTATATGGTTTTGCTGGGTCGTTCGCTATATTTATAGTCGTACTAATTATACTTGTTGTTCCATCTGCTCCATAGGCTTTGATCTTTAATGCATGGGCTCCATTTCCTACCTTACTTATATCTATAGTACTCTTAAAGCCTGCTAATGATGTATCATATCCTGGATATGCTGATGCTAAATCACTTCTTGCATAGCGTGTTGCTGTTCCCATGACTGTATTGTCTATCAATACTTCTATCTTACTGATTGACTGTCCATATAAATACCAGCCACCTACTGTAAGGCTTCCTTTTACTGTACTTCCTGATTTTGGTGTATCAATAAATCCTCTATATGGTTTTGATGGGTCGTTTGCTATATTTATAGTCGTACTAATTACATTTGTTGTTCCATCTGCTCCATAGGCTTTTATGTTTAATGTATGGGCTCCATTTCCTACTTTACTTATATCTATCGTACTCTTAAAGCCTGCTAATGATGTATCATATCCTGGATATGCTGTTGCTAAATCGCTCCTTGCATAGCGTGTTGCTGTTCCCATTAATGTACTGTCTATGAATACTTCTATTTTACTTATTGCCTTACCATATAAGTACCATCCACCTATTGATAAGCTTCCTTTTACTGTACTTCCTGATTTTGGTGAATCTATAAATGCTTTATATGGCTTTGTTGCTTCCGCACCAACTTGCACCTGCATAGATGTAAGCCCATCTGATAAGAATTTAACTGCAATACCAGTAGAGGTCCCATTATATA
This sequence comes from Bacillota bacterium, assembly GCA_023410675.1. Taxonomy (GTDB): domain Bacteria; phylum Bacillota; class Clostridia; order Lachnospirales; family Cellulosilyticaceae; genus JAEYPM01. The sequence continues at coordinate 5,792 of JAEYPM010000110.1, forward strand.
ATTTACTATTAGGCGTTGTAGTATCTGAGAACCCTGATTGATAACTCTTGGTAAAATGAGGGTCACTAAGTGATTTAGCACATTCTAAATCTACGCCCCTATGATCAGGATCATTATTAACCGTATTATAATCTATATTTGCTTTTATTACAGATTCATCAATGTGCCAAATTGCAATTCCTGATTTAGTTACGCCATAAATCTCCATCCCACGATCAAAACCAGTAAGATTCCTGTTTTCTAGTAGAAAATATTGGTTTTGGTTTGAAGTAGGTATCTTGATTATATTGTAATTAGTTTGAAGAGTAGCATTTAATGTGTGTACACCACTATTCTTATCTACAGTAACAGGCACTGCAAATCCTACATAACTTTTACTCCATGCGTCTAAATGGGTTGGTCGTGCTCCAGGCCTTTCACCACTAGATGCTCCCCAATTACCACTACACATAAGTGATGAGAACCCTACTGCCTCATCATAGTCTCCCAGAAAAGAATCTGTATTATATAAATCTGGTAGTCCTAAAGTATGACCAAGTTCATGGCATAATGTACCCATTGTAGCCATATAAGTCTCATGAAACTCACCTTGTTGTGTATAAGTACCATACCCACTTACACACAAATATTTACCATCTAATTGTGGAGCGTATGAACGAGGTATACTACTTTGATGAGCCCATACTGAAGGTTCACTCATTCCAACCGCTGCTTCATATCCTGCAAGTACTAAAGAAATATGTAATTCATTTGTTTCTATGTATCCATTTTTATTAGTATCATATTTAGAAAAATCTACATATGCATCTGCTGCTGTTAAAGCATCTGCAGTTATATCCCAATTATAATTACTTAGATATCCTCCCATATTAGGATGCTTATATGGAAGAGTAACTGTAATCACACCATCATTTTGTGTTCCGTGTGTTTCAGCTGCTTGTAGAAAATAGAATTGATTGGCTGAGTTTTGTTTGTAATAGTCATTGACACTCATCGTTCCACTGCCAAATATAGACCTACTCCATGTTGTCACTGCATTCTTAATTTTAGCATCTGAAAAGTTTACAAGCACTAATAAAATATTTTCTGGTTTTGGTGCTCCTGAAGCGGCATTCCAAGAAGATATGTTAGAGTTATTTTGAAATGTCCCCTTTGAACTTTTGGAAAAACTGATTACGCCACTTGACTTTAGATCATTTGATGTAATTGTATTTCCTGGTTTAGAATCTACTCCTACAACATTATCTGTTGCTTGAAGCTGGTTTGATGAAATAGTAGCATAACACCAATACGCATCCTCATCCTTAACAAGGACTGCTCCTGTTGATTGTTCTTCTACCCAGTTAAACCATTCATCCCCATATACTTTTGCACTAAAAGTAACGCCATTAGGCTGTGTCGCCTGCACCACTTTATTTAATGCCGGGACTGCATATACGACTTGCAGGTTGAATAAGAAAACTGCAAAAAAAACAATTAATACTTTTGTACTAATTTTCACTTTTATCCCCCTTTATCACCTAAATATTTATTTTGTTTTACATATATAATATCCCTTATATATACCCATATTTTAGCATAAGCAAATTCTACTGTCAAAACTTTCAAAACAGCTGCACTGTAAATTGTCATTTATGATAAACTTTTAAGTATTTTTTTGTTAAAAACAAAAAAAAGGAGTTTTTATTATGCAGATGATTCCTCATCTTTCATACAAAACTCCCACAATTTACATTTATAAATAAATATGTGTTACTCTATACTTAGTTTCTTGATGTCCCAACGCCATAGTAATCAAATTCAGCAACATCATTTTGGTTTTTCAAAAAGATATTTCTTAAATCAAATAGATAGCTTCCTCTCATATTTTCTTTGATCTTACTTAAGTTCATTCCTCTAAACTGATGCCACTCTGTCATAATTACCACTGCATCAGCACCTTGTGTTGCTTCATACTCACATCCAAAATACTTAATGAAATCTTTTATATTTTCAAGCCTCCATTTTGCTTCCTCCATGCCTTGAGGACAATATGCTTGAATCACTGCCCCCTTCTCCACTAGTCCATTAATAATATCAATAGAAGGTGCGTCTCTCATATCATCTGTATCTGGTTTAAAGGAAAGTCCAAGTACCGCTATAACTTTTCCTTGAAGGTAACCATCTGTTCCCATAGCATGAACTATTTTTTCTACCATCTTCTGTTTCTGTTTCTCATTTGCAGTAATAGCTGCTTCTACTACTTTAAGTTCTTCCCCATGCTTTCTTGCAATATCTGCGATTGCTTTTGTATCTTTAGGGAAACAACTGCCACCATATCCAGGACCTGCATGCAAAAATTTAGGTGATATTCTACCATCCATGCCCATGCCCCTAGCAATTTCTTGAATATTGGCACCCACTTTTTCAGATAATAATGCAAGTTCATTGATAAAACTAATTTTTACTGCTAGAAAGGCATTAGAAGCATACTTAATCATCTCAGCAGTCTCTAAATTAGTAAATAGGAAAGGGGTTTGATTGATGTATAAAACGTCATATACCTTCTTCATGATATTCTGTGCTTTCTCAGATTCAGTTCCTATAACCACTCGATCAGGCGTAAGGCAATCTCTTACCGCCTTACCTTCTCTAAGAAATTCTGGATTGGATACCACATCAAAGCTATATCCTACTTCTCTCTCATTTAACATTTCTTGCATAGTCTCTCTTACAAGTTTTCCTGTACCAACAGGCACAGTAGACTTATCTACAATTACCTTATAATCATTCATGTATCGAGCAATATCTCTTGCCACTTGGAGCACATATTGTAAGTCTGCACTGCCATCTTCCATTGGTGGTGTTCCAACTGCAATAAAAATCACTTCACTGTTTTCTGTTGTTTCTTTCATATCTGTCGTAAACTTTAGCCTACCTGCTTCCACATTTTTATCAAGTAATTCCTTTAGCCCTGGTTCATAGATAGGAAGTTTTCCCTGTTGAAGCATATTAATTTTTTCTTCAATTACATCCATACAGGTTACACTCATTCCAAACTCAGCCATTATTACCCCTTGAACCAATCCTACATAACCAGTGCCTATAACTCCAATGTTCATCTATTATTCCTCCTTATTTTGGATGTAACTTTTAAAAGAAGAAAAGCAATAAAATCAGCTATTATTGTTACACATCTATGAATAACCACTGAAATTAAAATAATATCCCGTTGAATTAAACTACTTAATAATAACGTTAATATTGCCTCTCTTACACCTATTCCCCCTGGTACTCCAGGTAGTAAAAATCCAACAAGCCATGCTATTATGTAAACAATAAACAGCATTACTATCTGGTTATAATTGATGTTACTATTATCAATACTTAGCAAAACAATAGCATAAGTTATCGATGCAAGTCCGAATATCCCTATCTCTTTTATAAATATTTTAGCTAAAAATCCATAATCTATTTTTTTAATGATGTTGACGATCCGTTTTCTATATAGGGTAATGAGTACTATAGCAGCAATACTTATAACGATTATTCCTATCTGAAATAAGCCAAGCATATTTCTATATTTATCAATAATAAAGAATAGAGTAGTATAAATATACTTATTTCCAAATACTAATACGTATAGAAAACTAACTGTCACTATTAATAAAAGTTCTGAAAATGTTGCTATTACAATCTTTTTTTGTTCTATTTTATATTTTATACCTATCATATTACGCCCAACAAAGTGCATGATATTTCCTGGTAAGTATTTTCCGATATTTGAGGTTATATAGACATCTCTTAGCTCATTAACATCAATATTTTTTTTGCAAATCTTATTTAAAATTTCTCCATAAATATGTGCGTTAAAAAATATTGATCCTACTAATATTATCAAGCTTACAACTATTCCTGCTATAACCTTCCAGTCACCTATATATTTTCCCCATTCAATTTGTTGTTTATATATAGCATTGATCAGATAGCCAATACAAACGATTAGTATAATATTTCCTAATATATTTATTATTTTTCTTTTCATAACTATATCTCAACCTTAGTTTTTAATGTAGAAAAAAGTTTGCCAGAAAAGACTAGTATTAAAAACTTCTTTGACAAAATAAAAAAGATCAATAGCGGTAGCAGGAGTTTCGTCAGTAAAGAAGTATTATTAGATTTCATAATACTTATTAAACACTTAATAAATTTTGATATGCCTAACTTTAAATACATTGCATAACGCCAATATTGACAATCTAAAAACTTAACCTCCAGTAAAAACTTCTGCACTAATGTCAACCTATTAGATTTCTTGTAGTTTTCAAAAACATCTGAAATAAGTCCATCGTCTCCATAGCCCCAATCCTTTTTGCTTTGACTTGGTCTTGAGACAAGAATAGGATAGCGTGTTAAATGATAGGTGTCGCCTTTAAAGGTATTTACTACTACAAAAAAGATAAATGGATAAAGATTATCAGCATTACATTGAACGTATTCTTCTAGTAATCCTTCTCTTTTAAAAACGAGACCACTTAACTGATGTCCTCTCCATGAATTACATAAGCAATTGCTAAATCCTTTCTTGTAGATTTTACTTGGTTTGCCAACATCTCGTTGCCTATCTATTTTTTCTCCACTTGGCAGTATGTTTTGGTAACTACTAATAATACATGTTATATTAGGATTATTTTCTATCGTATGAATAACTTCTAATAAATAGTCACTGGAAATATAGTCATCATCACCCAAGTACATCACATAACCTGCATGAGACAGTTCTAATACCTTTAAAACATTATATTTAGCCCCAAAATTTTTTGCATTAACGTTTAAATGAATATTAACCTTAGGATTACTTTTCACTATTTCTTGAATGGTATCTAGTGTATAATCATTTGATCCATTATCAGAAATTATTATTTCTACTTTTTGATATAAATCAAATGTATTAATCATAGCACATAATTCATGTAAATTCTTTCTTAATTCTTTTTCCCTGTTATATGTAGGAATAAGTATTGATAACATAATGTAATTCTCCTATATTTTATAATATCTTGTACTTACTTAAAATGTAATCTCCTCAATCATCAACGACCATGTTGTTTTGTAGTTCTTCTCTGCTGACAATTGGGTCTTGATCTTCTATTGGGCGTCCCATAGATAGCTTAGGTATTACATATGTCATTTTCCCTAACATAATTTCAAAGATATAACAACGATTATCTTTTAATTTATCTTTAATAGCATATAGTTCATCATAATTTGTTATTTTATGTGAAGCGATTCCATATGCCTCCCCTAATTTCACAAAGTCAGGTGCAGCGTATCCTTCTATAGTTCCATAATATTTAGACTCAAAATACATCTCTTGAAAATGTCTAATCATGCCTAGTGCTTGATTATTAATAACAAATATTTTAATGGGTAATTTTTCTCTAGCTATGGTTTGCAATTCTTGTATATTGATTTGCATACCCCCATCTCCTGCAATAGCGATGACAGTAGACTCTGGAGATGCCATATAAGCACCTATAGCAGATGGCAGTGCAAATCCCATCGCTCCCATTCCTCCGCAATTAAGCAGCCTTTGGTCCTTTTTTAATGCAAAAGATTGAGCAATCCAAATTTGATTTTGACCTACATCCCCACAAATAACAGCTTTATCATCAATCATATCACTTAATATTTTCATCATCTTATTGGGGTCAATTTGGTTCATATCTTGTTGTGTTGGATAAGAAGGATATTGGTTTTTATAACTATTAATTTTTATATACCATGCATCATATCTACCTTGAAACGCTTTATGGTCAGCATAATTATTGAGTAATTCTATAAATAATTTCAAATCGCTATTTATAGTCATGAAGCTGTTGATGGTTCTATTAAGCTCATTTTTGTCTATATCAACATGTACGATCTTAGCTTTTCTAGCAAAGCTTTTTGGATCTGTACTTGTTTGTCTTGAAGTAAGCCTTGAGCCTAAAACAAGTACTAAATCGGCATTTGCAATAGTTAAATTGGCATATCTGTTTCCATATGCTCCAATAAATCCTACAAATTCCTCTTGAGTATGGGGCACACAATCTAATCCCATTAGTGTGCTAACAACTGGAATATGTGTTTTATTAATAAATTCATTTAGGAGTTTCTCGGATTTTGAATTTCTTATTCCGCCCCCTACAAGAATAACTGGCCTATTACTTTCTTTTAATAAATGGAGAACTGTTTTACAATCTTGTTCAAGTTGTTTTGCTTCTTCCATATCTTTGGTCTCTTGATCTTGGTTGCTATCAAAATAACTGGATAATTTTGCTTCATCAATCTCAGTACGTTGTATATTCATAGGTATATCTAAAAGAACTGGTCCTGGCCTACCCTTTGTTGCCATATCTACTGCTTTTTCTAGGTTGCTGCGTATCATATAAGGATCTGTTACCATTTCAGCATACTTGGTTATAGGTTTTACTATACTTACAATATCTGTTTCTTGAAAACCAGCTTGTCTTACATCGATGCTTTCTTTATATTCATAAGTATTAACTTGTCCTGTTATATACATACAGGGTATGGAGTCAAAAAAGGCACTTGCTATCCCTGTAATTAAATTCGTAGCTCCTGGCCCACTTGTTGCTGTGGCAATCCCAAGATTGCCACTCACTCTAGCATATCCCTCGGCAGCAAAAGCTGCAGCTTGCTCATGATACATCTGCAAAAATTCGATGTCCTTTGCTTCTCCAATAGAGTTCACTAGATGCGTAATAGCTCCTCCCTGATACCCAAATATAACATTAATATTTTGTTCTTTTAAGAATGATACAATATAATCTGAAACCTTCATCGCAGTTCTCCTAAGTTATAAAATATATTTGACCTGATTCATAAAAGCACTAATTTGTTGTACACACAATGTATATACTTCTTCAGTTTGATAGCTCTTGTACCAATCTACTGTATACCGAATAGCTTCCTCAATGCTTAAAGTTGGTTGCCACTTCAAGTGAAACATCACTTTACTAATATCTAAATTAAGTAATTTTGCTTCATGAGGAGCTTCTCTATCAGAAACATCTACTACTCGTCCTTTACCATACGCTTTCACTACCAAGTCGGCAATATTGATTACTGGTTTGATAGATTCTAAGTGTGGGCCAAAGTTCCATGGTTCACAAAATTTAGCTGGTTCTTCTATCATTCTTTTTCCTAACAATAAATAACCACTTAAAGGCTCTAAAACATGTTCCCATGGTCTAATAGCTTGGGGACTTCTAATTTCTATATCTTTATTTGCTTCTATAGCTCTTATACAATCTGGTATAATTCTATCTTTTGCCCAATCTCCACCACCAATAACATTTCCAGCTCTTACAGATGCTATCGCCTTTCCATGTTTACTATATTCATTTGGATGCATAAAGGATTGTCTCCAAGAGTTGATGGCTATTTCTGCAGCTCCTTTTGAAGAACTGTATGGATCGTATCCTCCTAATGGATCAGTTTCTTTGTAGCCCCATATCTGTTCTTTATTTTCATAGCATTTATCAGTAGTAATCATGATTCCTACCTTTGTGCTTTTTGTGTGCCTTATACACTCTAGCACATTAATAGTTCCCATTACATTGACTTCATAGGTTTCTACTGGTATATCATAAGATACCCTAACTATTGGTTGTGCTGCTAGGTGAAATACTATTTCTGGCTGATAGGTGTCAAACACTGTTTGAAGCTTATTTAAATCTCTAATATCTCCTCTTATATCCACAATCTTGTCTGATAACTTAGATAATACAAAGTTATCCTTATCTGTATATGGATCTAAAGCATAGCCAATGACTTTTGCTCCTAATTCATTGAGCCATATAGATAGCCACGATCCTTTAAACCCTGTATGGCCTGTTACTAATACTACCTTATCTTTATAAACATTATTAAAGCTATTCATTAGTTCCATACCTTCCAAAAAGCATTATTTTCTGACCAAAGCTTATTAAGATAGTGAAGTTCTCTTTCATTATCCACACATGCCCATAATCCTTCATGTTTATACACAGCTATTTTCCCTTGTCTTGCTAACTGTTCAAATACGCCATACTCTAAATCACAGTCTTTATCTTCTGTTAAGAAGGAAAGGAGCTTTTTATTAAATACCATATAGCCACCATTGATTAATCCTTGAGATGTTTGTGCTTTTTCTTCAAAGGAAGTAAGGTAGTCGCCATCTGCTTGAAGTTCTCCAAATCTTGCTGGTGGATGAACCCCTGAAATAGTAACAGTAGAATTAGCCTTCATATGAAATTGTATCAATTTTTGAATGTTAATATTTGCAACGCCATCACCATATGTCAATAAATTTAGTTCATCATCTAAATAAGGCTCTATTCTCTTAAGTCGTCCACCTTTTAAGGTATCTATTCCTGTATCAACAAGAGTAACTTTCCAATCCCTTTCATCATGATTGGAATGAAATTGTACTGCATCACTTTGAAAATCTATTGTAAAATCATTATTCTTAGTCTCATAATGTATAAAATAATCCTTTATAACATTGGCTTTATAACCTAAACATATAATAAATTCCTTTATTCCGTAGTAAGAATATATCTTCATAATATGCCAAAGTATAGGTTTCCCGCCTATTTCTACCATTGGTTTGGGGATAACATTAGTGATGTCTCCTAGTCTGCTTCCGTAGCCACCTGCTAAAATCACTAGTTTCATTGTAGCATCTCCTTTTTACATAAATTGTTTGATGCACTCATGTATTTTTTCTACCATGTAATCTAACATCTCTTTTGTCATTCCAGGATATACGCCAATCCAGAAAGTTCTGTTCATGATAATATCTGTGTATGCTAAATCTCCAATGACTCTATATCCAGTCTCATTTTCTCTCAGCTCGCTAAAACAAGGATGCTTTATTATATTGCCAGCAAATAACATACGTGTTTGAATATTATTTTTCTCTAAATAAGTTACGAGATCATCACGAGTAAATCTAGCATTCTCTGCTATTGTAATTAAGAATCCAAACCAACTTGGGTCTGTATTCACTTCAGGCTTAGGTAATATAAGTACATCTTTTAAGTCATCTAATGCATCTCTTAAGTACGTCCAATTTTCTTTTCTTGCTTTAATAAAGCTACGAAGCTTCTTAAGTTGTGCACAACCAATTGCTGCTTGCATATCTGTTACTTTTAAATTGTACCCAAAATGAGAATATACATATTTGTGATCATATCCTAGAGGTAACTCGCCAAACTGTTTGCTAAACCTATGTTTACATGTATCATCCTTTCCTGAGGCACACCAACAATCTCTGCCCCAGTCTCTAAATGACTCTACTAAGCGTTTTAATTGTAAATTATTTGTATATACTGCTCCTCCTTCTCCCATAGTCATATGGTGTGGTGGATAAAAGCTTGAAGTCCCTATATCTCCTATAGTTCCTGTATATTTCCATTCTCCCTTATAAAAATATCGTGAACCTAATGCATCACAATTATCTTCAATTAACCATAAATCATATTTATCACAAAATGCTTTTATCGCTTCCAAATCAAATGGATTGCCCAGTGTATGGGCTATCATAACTGCTTTTGTTTTATCACTTCTAGCACTTTCTAACTGCTCAATATTAATATTATATTCAGGAATAGTAACATCAACAAAAACTGGCACAGCCCCGTATTGTATTATGGGTGCTATAGTCGTTGGAAAACCAGCGGCTACTGTAATGACTTCATCTCCTCTTCTTATACGTTTATCTCCTAATTTATAAGAAGTAAGTGCCATAAATGCTAATAGATTAGCTGATGAACCAGAATTAGTTAATGAACAATACTTTACGCCAAGGAACTCAGCAAATTCACTTTCAAACCTTTGTGCATATCTTCCTGTAGTTAGCCAAAAATCTAAAGAAGCATCTACTAAGTACTGCAGTTCTTCTGCATCATACATTCTACCTGCATAGGTGATTTTATCTCCTTTTGTATATGGCAAACCACATTCTGCAGTCACATCATGATATTCTTTAACCATATCTACAATTTTATTTCTTAATTCTTTTTGTTTGTCGCTCATAGCTTCTCTCTTTCTATTAGATAATATTAAATAAGATCTCCTATTTTGTAGCTTATACTATCTCATTGTCTTTATTTTCTTCTATGATTTCTTTTGCTTATCCTTTTCTTTGATATTAACATTATCATTATGTTCATTGGTTTTTATATTTAAGGTGCTCTCACACTGGCTCATTTTCTCTTTAGCTAAATATTCATACTCTATTTTTTTCACTCTATATAATAATTCATCATTGATTTTCCTATTTGCTGCTATAGCATCTGCAATCAAAGCAAAGAATATGGCTTGCACGCCTATTGTAATAGTAATAGAACTAAGAATTAAAGACTGTGTATGCCCTGAACCATCTCCACTAAAGAAGAAAAACAAATATCTTATACCAATACCAAGACCAAGCATTATAAAAAGTAGCCCAGTAGTTAAAAATATACTTAATGGTTTTACCATGGAATAAGTACGTATAATAGTAACTGCAGACCTTTTTATATAACTATACATACTCTTGAATAACCTAGATTCTCTTAGCTTGTCATTTGTACCAATTTTAACATTTTCAATGCCTAACTTTTTATGTCCTGCATCTATGATTGTCTCTAAAGTATATGTATACTCAGATACTACATTAATCTTCATTGCAGCATCCCTACTATATGCTCTAAAGCCACTTGTTGTATCAGAAACTTCTGTATGAGAAGCTTGTCTCACTACAAAGCTACCTAACTTCTGTAGTTTTTTCTTTAAAGTTGAAAAATGTCCTATAGAATCTGTGTCTCTATCTCCTACTACAATTTCTGCCTTACCATCTAATATAGGTCTAACTAGCTTTTCTACATCATAGCCACTATACTGATTGTCTCCATCTGTATTAACAATAATATCAGCACCTAGCTTAAGACAAGCATCAATCCCTGCCATAAACCCTCTAGCTAAGCCTCTGTTGTTTGGGAAACTAACTATATGGTGTATTCCTAAACTTCTTGCAACTTGTACTGTATTGTCTTTACTTCCATCATTGATGATTAGGTACTCTATAGTATCTATGCCCTCTATACTTTTAGGCAGCTGTGAAAATGTAATGGGTAAGGTCTCTTCCTCATTATAACATGGTATTTGAATAATTAGTTTCATTATAGCTTTCTCCCTCTTATGATAACATGATATGTTCTACCAAAATTGTCTTTTTCCTTGCTATGGCTATTCTATTTGTTTTGTGAGATTATTGATAGAGATATATTCTCCTTCATTAGTTTTTACAATTATTGTAATATACTGAGTTGTATCTTGCAATAAAACACGAGCATTAAATCCACTTCTTAATGCATTATTATCATTAAAATATATTGCTACATCTGGTCTTTCATATCTTTCACTGATATCTGCCAAAATATCATTATTTTGATCGACTACATATATTGCTTTTATGTTATCCCTCACTGAATATAGCCATCCCGATATAGCCATTTTCTTATCTTCTATTTTATTAAAACTATCTATATTGCCATTTATAGCATAGCCTAGCTCTACAACTGGCCTCAGCTTAGCTTCTTTTAACATTTGCGTTTCATTTGTAAAATCCTTCTTAGCAAACTCGTCCTTTTTCCTAACAATCTTATACAAATAGTTATTTCCATAGTTAATGATTAAATCCATTTCATAGGTTTTCATAAGTGGCTCAATCTGCTGATTCCCTGACATTACGCCATATGGATCTACAACAAAATACATGTTGTTTAGTTCATCAAAAGTATCGATTTTTACTTTTTCTAGATCATAAAATTTCACTTGACTAGCAAAGGCTATTACTGGATTTTGCCACCAAGAATATCCAAAAAACTTAGATTCTTTAGGTAGCCCCTTGACATATTCACTCATAAGCATAACTTCTGTCTTTTCTTGAGTGTCTTCTAAGACTAGCTTCGGAACATTTCGCACTCTAATAAAAAGCGTTAAGATAATGATGGAGATCGTAAGTATTACTTTAGCCTTCTGCTTATTATTGTAGGAATAATAGGCAATCTTTAATACAGAGATTAAGGTACTAATAAGGAGCACAATAATCCCTATTATTATTCTTCTTGGCCATAATTTTGAAGTTGGATGAAATAATAGCCACCAACCAAGATACGCCATTGAAATACACCATAACAAGATTTCACTGTATTTGATTTTAGAATAGTTCTTTTTGAAAAAGTTATATAATGCAGATATAGGAATGATTAAGTTAATAAGTGTAATGAAAACAAAAACTATTTTATTATAGCTAAAAAGATTACAGAGCGTATCATAGTGAATCAGCAGTTTGTCCAGTCGGCTTTGAGGGGTCTCATATCCTTTTACTACTCCAGTTTGTTTCAATATAGTAGATAGCTGTGTAGTCGTGCTCTCTATATAAGGATCAACCCCTAACTGAGATAGCTTAAATAGTTCAAAGCAAGCAAATATCGCTATAAAGGAAAAAAACACAATTAAATAATTCCTAAGCTTAACCTTCTTTAGAAAAATGAGATCACAAATACCTAGCAAAGCAATAAATGGAAACGCTATCATAATAACTGTCTTAGTTAATACCCCTGCTCCTAGGCAAACACCCATTAGTAATGCATCCATTGTTTTATTATTCTCCGTAAGCTTATCATACAATATAATACTTAACATAAGAAATACATAAGTTGCTATTTCTCCATATAGACCAAACACAGTGTCATAAAAATATGGAAGAGTAACTAATATCCAAAACATAATAATGGTTATCATGTAATTATTATATTTTTTGTATATAAAATAACATGTTAGATATATTGCTAACATCATATATATTAATGCTACTATGTTTCCTGCAACAAAGTTGTTGCCCAATAAGTAGAACATTAAAGTCGTTGGAAATATTATAGTGCATCCACTTTGTATTACTAGATCAAATTTTATATCTTGATCATAACTCGTAGCATAAGTTCCATGTAAAAATAAGTTATTAGGAACTTGGAGATTCATTGCTCCATCAAATGAGGGGATGCTATGTAGTGATAATATTATCCCATGAACGACGATATATATAAAAGAAATGATTAACAATATCTTAAACAACTTATTGATCTGACTGGTTTCTACTTTCATTTTCACTGTTTCACCTACATATATAGTATTATTTACCGAAAATCAACTTATTCTCCAAATATGTGCGATATCTGGATTGTGTAGTATTTCTTGTATAAAATATTGCCATACTTCTGTACTAGGAATACAAGGATTACTAAACTTTCTACTTTTAATTCTTTTACAATAATTAACGAGCACTTCCATGCTTTCTTTCCAGCAAAGCTCTTCATCTTTCTGAAGTTCTTTAAAGGAATTTGTTTCATGTAATCGGTAGAGATAACTTGTGCCCTCTACATAAATAGGTTCAGTAATTAAAGAACATCTTAAAATAAAATCCCAATCATGAATATATTGATACTCTCTAAATAAACCTACTTCCTTATACAATCTTCTTGTAAACATCATATTGCCCGTACTAATTGCTACATTATCTGTTAATAGTGCCATATTGATGGTCGGGTATTTGAAAACCTTTTGTTGCAATTCATTGTAATAATGCCACTCTTCATTGCGTAATATCTTTGAGCTTCCATCAATAGTGTCTACCTTACTAAAGCTTATTTCTGCACTTTTTAGCTCCATTTCATGAGTCATTAAACGAAAACGATTGGGCTCAAATAAATCATCTGTATTAATAATTGTTAGGTAATGGCCTTTTGCTATAGCTAGTCCCTCATTAATACTACTATAAGCTCCTTGATTTTTGCTATGTTTAATAAATGTAATACCTCCGTTAAAGGCTTGTTTTATGTTCTCTTGACTTAGGGTATCTTCTATGATTCTAACTGTTTGATCAGGTGACTTATCATCAATAATAATTAATTCCTTATTGGGATAGTCTTGTTCAGCAATTGATTTAATACATTTCTCTATATATTTCTCATGCTTATATGCTGGTGCTACTACAGAGACTAATTCACTCATTTCATCACCTACTTTCTAACACCTCTTTTGTAATTTTCAAAAATGTATCTCCATACTTCTCGTCTGGTTCTAAATAAGTTCCCTCAGCCCATTCATTCCATGCATTAATAAATATTATTTGCTCATCTTTATTATTAAAGAGCATTGCATATTCTTTGATTCTTAATAACCACCTTTTGTAGTCTTCTGGACTAAAGTTATCAAATATAAATGCTTTTTGCATCCTTCTTGCTGTATTGTCCCACTGCAACATACACCCTCTAAACATCGTATAATCATACCAAGTTAAATCTCTATTGGCTAATTCACTATAATCATAAATATTGCCACTAAAGTCGCTAACCATATTATGAGTAGCAGAGGAAATATTATTTGCATTTACATCGTGTGGTGGGAACTCTATCATGGCATCTGCCCCATATTGCTCTGGTGATGTAACGCCAGTATGCTTGACTATAGCAACATAAATATCATCTATTCCGTATTCTTTTACTGTTTCCCTCCATTTTTTAATAGTCTGTTTGCCATCATGGAGCAGTTGAACCTTATAAATGAGAATAAGCGGCTTATTATTTATTCTTATATAACGCTCATCCTTAATTATTTCAATAATATCCTTAATAAATCTTTCATCTGAATCTTGTTCATGAACCTGCTCTATGATAATCTCATGTTGCATGCCATCCCATCTTTTCGTCCAATTTTCATTGGCCCAGCAAACACAAAATGGCAAGTCAATATTTTTATTCTTCATTAAATTTTCTAATGGTTTTTCAAGTAGCCTCTTACCATTAAACCAATAGTAATAATAACACAAACCATATACATTATATTCTTTTGCTAGCTGAGCTTGTTGATATTGTATATCTTTATTTTCTACTAGGTTATAGTAACCTAATTTACCTGGCGTTCTTGGCTGATTGTGCCCTTCAAACATAGGTACGGCTCGTCTTACATTGGTCCACTCAGTAAAGCCTTTTCCCCAATACTTATCGTTTTCTGGAATACAATGAAATTGAGGCAAGTAAAAGGCTATTGCTTTCACACTGCTATTTTGACTTTTTATAAGCCTTTTGTGAACAAGCACTTTATTGATATAACAAATGTTCCACTTTTCTAATGGAAAATCTCTTAAATAATGCTCTAAATCATATGCGCAATAAATGTCCTTTTTAACTGCATAAAGACCTCTTGTAATGACTTTTTCCTTTAATTGATTAAGAGGAATATCTTTTTTACTAATTCTTGTATGATATTGCTCTTCTTCAACGAAATCATAATCACCATATACAATGTCTGGCTCCATTGATATATTGATATACTCCATAATATGTGCAAAAGATGTTTTACATAAAATATCATCTAAACAATAGCTTACCAGATAATCCCAGTCTTGTATGTTCTCTTTTATATCTTGTTTAATAATACATTTATGTTCAAAGTTAACTTGTTGCAACCTGTCTTTAATGATTTGTTCTAAGCTTTCATTTTTTAATACAAATAAAACTTTAAACTGATTGTATATTTGTTTATCTAAAGATTCTATTGCAATAGCAAATTCTTCTTGCCATTCATTGACTTCAATAATAACCCCTATATTAGGTTTGTTTTTCTGTATATCTAGCCATTCTTGTGGTATATCTACTTCTTCATATTTATAATTATAAACATATGGTTTTATATTTTCTTGTTGCTCTTGACTCTTGTTAAGTTTATAAATTACTTTTTTAATAGTAGCTTTAAATCCTATTGTTTTTATATTTAATACCAATTTATTTAAATTGTATTTATTTACATGGTTAAGGATACTACGTTCTCTTTTATATTTATTTATTCTCTTCTTAAGATCTTGTATTAAAAATTCTTCTTGATTTGCCTCATTCTTAAAAACAAGCTTTAAAGTTTTTCCTTTTATCTTAACTTTAATTTGAAATCCTCTGCTAATATTGTCATCTATTTGGAGATATTCATTTACATCTTGCCTGAAAATAGCATCTATTTGTGCCGTCTTGACAATATTATTATCCATATATATTTCTATATTGTCCTCACTATTACAATATGTCCATCCCTGTATATTTATATAAAAGTCTGAATCCTCTTTTGCTATTTTTATATTTTCAATATTATATTTTGCCACTATATCACCCTATTATCATGAATATCTCTGGGCAAACTATATATTCAATCCATAGTATATAGTTTACCTAGAATACATCCATATATTTTAATATTTTTTTACTAGCTTTCTATATTTAGTATAAAGTTTCCATACTTTTGTATTCTCTACAGCTTTTATATAATCAACCTTTGCCTCTAGTTCTTTCATAAGTTCTTCAATATTCTTTTGCTTCTCATCATTTGCTACTTGTAAATGATTAATCTTATCCACTAATCCCGTAATATTGTTGTCTTTTTGATTTATTTGTTGTACCAGTTCATTTATAGCATTTTCTTTTTGATTTATTTGTAGTGATAACTCTTTTATAGCATCCTCTTTTTGTATTACATAAGATGATAATGTCTCAATGTTCTCCTTGTTATTGCCTATATAATTACATAGATCCTCTATAAATTTTATTTCAAAATCTTCATTGATAATCTCTGCATCAATTTCCAAATACTTGATAACATTTTTATCCAAATTATCTACAATAAGCTGAGAATCATCATGTAGAAATATATAGTTCCCATTAAAACATACTGTGGCATTATTCTTAATATTCAATGGATCAAGCTCTATTATGGAATCATTTTCATAAACAAGTTTTATCTTATTTATTTTTACAACTAAATATTTATTGGACATATCAATTCTAAGATTTTGAACGCGTTTATTTATTTGTATTTTGGATTTCCCAGCTTCATTTAAGGTAAATGAAAGGGTTTCTTGATCATTAAATCCTTCGCCTATATCTAAATAGATCATTCTTAATGGATCTTGCCTAGAATCTTCTTTGGTGAAATTATTTTTGCATTCATCATGTATATATCTATATAATATCTTTGGTGTGATCCCATATTTTATTACATTATATTTTATTGTAATACTGCTTATCACCATTGTTTCTAGTAACGGAATATAAAACTGTGGATCTGTATTAATAAAAACATATTTATTATTTTGCTTCATTTCAGCATTTGAAGTTACTTGATTTATTACATCCCTTTCATGCCCATCACTATCTGTAACAATAATGGAGTGCAAGTCAATAATGGCATTTATATCAATAGGATCAAACCTAAGTTCATCTATTAAACACATACTTGGTAAACTTACTTTTATAGCAACAGTTTCATTGTTTGGCAGTATTCGTTGTTCGATACTATTGCTTTCAGTAAAAGTTTCCATTTTTTGTTTGTAAAATAGTTGAGCTTTATAGCCTTTAAGGTTACTAGAATCATCTGAATATAAATAAAGGCTATTCAAATATTCATGCCGATCTAGTTGAAGATTGCTTGCTACTACCACAAAATACTTAGCATTATTCAACTTATTTTTCTCGTCTATTAATAATTTTATCTCTTGAGTGCTTATATCCTCTTCTATTAATGTTGATGTTTCTCCTATATATTGACCATATAGTTTTTGAAATTTAAATTCTGTATCTATAAATTTAATAAATTCATCTTTATAAAATTCCTTGATATGATATTCATTTTTATACTGATCTCTGTCAGAATATATCTCTTTATTAGGCGTGGATATGATAAATAATCCATCCTCTTTTAAAACCCTTTTAACTTCTTTAAGAAAAAGTATTTGTATATCTTCTTCTACATGTTCTATCGTTTCGAATGATACAACAACATCAAAAGAGTGATCTTCAAAAGGAAGGTTTGCTATACTTGCACAAGTAAAACTTATTTTATTTGACTGATACTTATTTTTTGCATTGTCTATCGCTTCTTCAGAAATATCAATTCCTACACACTTAGAAGCATATTGTGATAAAATGTTCGTTCCATATCCTTCTCCACAAGCAGCGTCGAGTACTACCTTGTTGTGGACCAGTTGACTTATATCAACATATCTATGGAAATGCTCCATCACAGTTTCCGATCCCATAATAATATCAGGCATAAATCTTTCACCTGTATAATTCATACTTTTTTCCTCCATAAAATTTCAAATTAAAATTAAAAGGTAATTCTATTCATAATATGATACAGATTCAGAATGAAATTTGCAGATATAAGTTTCACTTGGTATTTCTATTAAAGAAAGATTATATCCCTCATTATAGATTACAACATTCGTTAGGTTGTGTAACCATGTAATAATCTTATGATTCAGCTGAGTGCCTTTTGCTATAGCAGGACTTATTAGATACTGTCCTTTCAATAATTTTGGAAGTAGGACTTTTATTTTTGCCTCTATAATCTCCCCTTTTTTTGCACTTATTGTATATTCATTATTACAAATATAGGTATTAAGACTAATCAAATTAATACCTTTATTATTTTCTATCACACAGCCCATAATAATATGATCAATATCTATATTAAACTTGCCTACAATATGAAATGTATATTCATGGCATGTTGTCATTTCTTTTGTTATTTGTCCTTTTTCATCTGTTATAAAAAAGGATACTAGTTCTACCTCATCAGTAAGTATACTATCTGATGTAGACATTATTTTTGGATAAGAAACTGCATCATTACTTGTAAGCGTTTCTTGTGACAACACCTTAATCCCTTGACTTAAGGAATCGTCAACTGTATTGTTTCTAGCTTTAAACTGTTCATTCATATACATACTACAGACTTTTTCTTTATCTCCAAATATTACTTGTTTTCCTCTATCTATCCATAGTACTCTAGAACACAATTGTCTAATACTTGCCATATCATGTGAAACAAATAATATCGTAATGTCTTTTTCCTTTAGCTCTTCAAGTTTCTTGAAACACTTATTTTGGAAAAAGATATCCCCTACACTTAAGGCTTCATCTATGATTAAAATATCAGGTTCCACATTAATTGCTACAGCAAAGGCAAGTCTAGCAAACATACCACTTGAGTAAGTTTTCACTGGCTGATTCAGAAATTCCCCAATGTCCGCGAACTCAATTATTCCTTTAAGTCTTTCCTTCATTTGCTCTTTAGTAAAGCCCATCATGGTTCCATTTAAATAAATGTTTTCTAAGCCAGTATACTCAGGATTAAACCCTGCTCCAAGCTCTAGCAAAGAGGCTATTTTCCCATT
Source organism: Bacillota bacterium (assembly GCA_023410675.1). Taxonomy (GTDB): domain Bacteria; phylum Bacillota; class Clostridia; order Lachnospirales; family Cellulosilyticaceae; genus JAEYPM01. Next base: position 25,089 of record JAEYPM010000110.1, read on the forward strand.
TACTTGAATTTCTCCACTTGTTGCACTAAGAACGCCAGTTATTATTTTTAAGAGGGTGGATTTACCTGCTCCATTCGTGCCTATTATCCCTACTGTTTCACCTGATCTGACTTCAAAATCTATATGATCAAGTGCATAATGTTCCTTATGATATTTTTTGTGAAAAATACTTAATGATTCTTTAAGGCGATCTATTGGCTTATCATACAATTTATATAGCTTTATTAAGTTTTTCACTTTAATAACACTATCATTCATTAATATATACCTCTTTCTACAATACATCAGCAAAATGTATCTTTAACTTTTTAAAGATAACGCTTCCCAGGCCAAATATAGCACTCGTTATGATCCAAAAATATATGGTTTGATTATATCTGTCCCATATCCATACATGATTAATAAAGGCATCTCTATAGCCTTCCACTATATAGTACATTGGATTTATTTTTAGGATCCATTGAAATTGGTTGGGAATCATTTCATAACTCCACATAATAGGCGTCATCCAAAGCCCTATTTGCAGTACAATATTAATTATTTGACCAATATCTCTAAAGAAAATAATAATAGCACATGTTGCATAACAAATACCTAAGACTAAGACAAATGTACAAAATGTATAATATATCACTTGCACAATATGTATGGTAGGCATGTATCCATATAGCAAAAATAAAACAACTGTAAAAACAATAAAAAACAAATGTACAAACAGTGCAGATAGTATTTTCACTATAGGTAGTATACTTATTTTAAATACTACCTTTTTAACCAAATAACTGTATTCTATCATACTATTTGTAGCATTCACTATCGCATCTGAAAAGAAAAACCAAGGAACGATTCCTACTATTAACCATAATACAAATGGGAAATCACTAACTGGTGCTGACTTAAATCCTACTTGAAAAACAAACCAATAAATGAGGACACTTACTACAGGCTGAACAAACGCCCAAATAATACCTAGGTATGAGCCTGCATATTTTGTTTTAAAATCATTTCTTGCTAAATCCCATATCAGCTTCTTGTTTCCATAAAGCTCCAGCATAAGCGAGTATATACTCTTATATACTTTAAACAACACAACAAGAATTATGGTTGCAACAAGACATAATACAGCCTTAAAAAGCCAGCTGATAGACTCATCTATTCCCCTAATAAGGTCTAAATCATCTAATTTCAGTATAATAAATGGATCATTTCCCTTAGATTGAACTAAGATATGTTGATCTTCCGTTATTATTGATTTGATATTATTTTTTTGATTATCTTTGTTTAACAAATTATTTTTTATATCTATCTCATTCGATAAATATGAAAGCATTATCTGCTCAATTTTAACTACACTCTCTTGTGTGCCTAAATCTATTCTTATTGCTGAGGTATTTTTGGGAATGTTATACCTCATATTCTGCCAAGTATCCTTTTTTTCATATGCCACAGATATGGATTTATCTTCCTTAAACTTTGTACTTTCGCTATAGAATACTTGATATATACCTTCTTTATTAGACATCACCTTAACATCTAATATCATTTCTGTATTAATATTAAAATTTGCATATCTTATGATAATCAAATTAATTATTAATAACATGACTAAAAATATAAACGCCTTACCGCACTTTTTACCTAATGCCATTTATTATCACTCTCTATCTATTTGTACATGTCTCTATAATAATCCATATATTCTCCTGAAACGATCTTATTCATCCATTCTTGGTTGCTTAAATACCACTCAATCGTCTCTTTAATGCCTTCTTCAAAAGTATAGCTTGGTTTCCAGCCTAGTTCTCTTGTGATTTTAGTATTATCAATGGCATATCTTCTATCATGCCCTGGTCTGTCCTTAACATATTTAATGAGTGATTCTGTTTTGCCTAAGTTATTAATAATCAACTTTACAATTTCAATATTTGCCTTTTCGTTGTTGCCGCCTATATTATAAACTTCTCCAACCTTCCCTTTATGAAGGACAGTATCAATACCGATGCAATGATCCTTTACATGGAGCCAGTCTCTTATTTGCATACCATCACCATATACAGGAAGTGCTTTATCATTTAAACAGTTATTAATCATCAGTGGAATAAGCTTTTCTGGGAATTGATAAGGGCCGTAGTTGTTGGAGCATCTTGTAATGTTTATGGGCATACCAAAGGTTTCATAGTATGCTCTTACTATAAGGTCTGCTCCTGTCTTAGAAGCTGAATATGGACTATTTGGAGCAAGAGGCGTTTCTTCTGTAAACATACCTGTTTCTCCTAAAGTACCATAGACTTCATCTGTAGAGACCTGTAAATATTTAACACCTTCTTTAAAAGCCCTGCAGTGCTTATCATCTGGATTGATCTTCCAATATTTTTTTGCTGTATCAAGTAATGCTTGTGTTCCTAAAATATTGGTTGAAAGAAAAAGTTCTGGATCTTCTATGCTTCTATCAACATGAGACTCTGCTGCAAAGTTTACTACTGTATCAATCATGTACTTTTGGAAAATCTCATCAAGTAATACTCTGTCCCTGATATCTCCTTTTACAAAAGTATAATTAGCATGATTTTCAACCTCTTTTAGATTTTCTAAATTTCCTGCATAGGTGAGACTATCTAAATTGATGATACGATAAGAATATGTGCTTAACATATACTTAACAAAATTGCTTCCTATAAAACCTGCACCACCAGTTACTAATATATTATTCATGATAATTGTCCTTCCTATGAATTAATTGTGATATTTAAATTATATTTTAATTACATTTTCAATCTAGTTTTTATTTTAGATTTTATTTTAAGTTTAATAATTGCTATTAATGATCGTTTGCTACTTCTATCATATACTTTCCATACTCTGTCTTAGCCATTGGCTCAGCAAGTTTTAAAAGCTGCTCTTTTGCTATCCAGCCTTGCCTATATGCAATCTCTTCGATACACGAAATATATAAGCCTTGTCTATTTTGAACAGCCTGAACAAAGCTGCTTGCTTCTGTAAGGCCTTCACAGGTTCCTGTATCTAGCCATGCCATCCCACGTCCAAACAACTCTACTTTAAGCGTACCATTATGCAGGTATGCCTCATTGACTGCTGTAATCTCTAATTCACCCCTAGCTGAAGGTGTGATTGATTTTGCTATCTTAACTACTTCATTATCATAAAAATAAAGTCCTGGCACTGCATAATGTGACTTTGGATTTTTCGGTTTTTCTTCTATTGAAATAACTTTTCCGCTTTCATCAAATTCTACGACCCCAAATTCTGTTGGATTACTTACATAATAGCCAAAGATCACCGCTCCTTTAGAAAGTTCAGTAGCAGCTTTAAGGGTTCCTGTAAAACCTTGTCCATAAAATATATTATCACCTAATACTAAAGCAACCTTGTCATTGCCTATAAATTCTTCTCCTATAATAAAGGCTTCTGCAAGTCCTCTTGGAGCTTCTTGAACCTTATAGCTTAAGCTAATGCCAAGTTCTTTTCCATCTCCTAAAAGTTCTTCATACATAGGTAAATCTCTCTTCGTAGAAATAATAAGGATATCTTTAATGCCTGCTAGCATAAGTGTAGATAGTGGATAGTAAATCATTGGTTTATCATATATTGGCAGTAACTGCTTTGATACTGTCTTTGTAATTGGATATAATCTTGTCCCTGATCCTCCAGCTAATATAATCCCTTTCACTTTTGTTTCCTCCTTAGATCTCTTAATACGTTCTCTCTATACGTTGCTATTATATCATATCTATTATACTCTGTCATACTTTTTACCTTGTTGAAATATTTAACAAAAAAGGCAGTCTATTAACCCTGCCTTTTAATGTGCTTCCTTGTCTTTATATCTATAGTTGCATGCTCTAGCTTCTTTTCTACTAGCCTTCTTTCCTTATTGATGGCATAGTTAATGGCTATACCTACGCCAAGCAGTATCCAAAAGATAGGGGCTACAGATACAATGGAGTCATTAAAGAAACCTGATCCCATGTAGCCAACAATAGCTAACATCGTTGCTATTCCTATTGATTCTTTAGAATCATAATACGCTCTTAGTGCATATAGTTTAATACTTTCTACTATATAGCCACATGTTAAAGCCAGAAAAGCTAAAAGTGCAATAACTCCTTGGTTGATAGCTATTTGAAAATAAAGGTTATGGGGCTTATCGACTGTCATGTTAGGGGTATCATAAGCATAATATTTGCCTAAGTAATCTCTTTGAGGAAACTTCATAATAAATACATCTGGTCCATAACCAATTAAAAAGGTCTCTTTAAGCATTGGAAGGCTACGAGACCAAATATAGCCACGGGCAGAACCAAGTTTTTCTTTTCCTCTAAATCCTAGTGTTTCTGGATCATCTATATCAATTTTTTCACCTGTAAAGCTATCTGCTAAATAGACGCCTTCCTCTTGATCTAATTTAAGCATAAACACAGGCATATTGTTTACATAAATAATTGCTGCATCCTTTACCTGTGGACGATCACTAGGACCAATTAACTTAAAGGATATATGCGAAAAACGACTGTCAGCTGACTTAAAACTATCTCCACTTAATGTGTAGTCAATCTCCTTACCTGCTGCATCATAAAACTTGACTTCCTGCACAGCATATTCTACAACAATTTCTTCCTTACTCTGAAGTGTAATATGCACTTTCTTTTCTTTTGTTGTAATATCTCTAATAGGTATCTGATCCTTATAATCAAATGTCTCCACTGGCATAAAAATACCAAATGCATCACTCATTAATGTTGGAACCCTACTAAAAATAGTCCCTTTAGTAGCAAAGTTAAACCCAACTAAAACCAGTACAAAACAAACTACTAATGGAAGCATAATCTTCCACCTTATGAAGATAAATTTTCCAAATACAATAATAGCGATAAGAAAAGATAACGCTAACCCAATAAGACCTGCTCTAGAAGTACTTCCAAAAAGCAGGAATAAGGATGCAAGGGTAGCTATGCCCCCAATAAGCTTTACCTTTATATTTTTAATAAGCATCGTTAATACTGCAAATAAAGGAACCATCATTGCTCCAAAGGTACCCATATAGTTGTAGTGAAACATTGTACCATAAACTTTGCCTTCTTCATAGGCTAACTGCATGGTTGCATCCTTAGCAAGTTCTTTGGGCACAATAATATTTTTAAAAAAGGTTGTATTGTATAGGTCTTGTCCAATATATTGAAAGACACCCAAAAAAGTGTTTACTCCTATGATAAGTAGCAAAGGTGCCACTATATATCTATAATCTTTCGTATTTCTAAATGCATAACTTGCATATAAAAGCATCAAGACATAGCATACTATCATAACAATACCTTCTGCACGATCTGGCAAGCCCCATACTGCAACATCTTTATAAGAAGATGCACATGCAGATATAAGTGAAAAAAGCAAAAAGATGCCACATGCAATACTATAAAAAAGTATCATTTTGCTTTTCTTCATATCATTTTTATTAAACAAAAAGAAAAAAACAACCAACATAATCGCCACGATAACTATAATATACATGGCTTTATTTTGAGAAAACACATCTGTTACCTGTGACATTTTCAAAACTTTGGCTACTGCTTCACTTGGAAAAATTATTTTTAGCCGAACGATGAGCGGTGCTATAGCTAGCAATGCTAGTATAGGCAAAAATAGAATAGTAGAAACTACCCTCTTTTCTTTTTCAATTTTTAGTTGTCTTGTCCCTTGCGACATGAAAACACCCCTAGCTTCATAATGATTCTTATTTTTCGGTATATTATACCATTATTTCATGAAATGTGCTATAATAAAAAGCAAACTGTTTAGTGGAAATATTTGTTGGAGGATTTTGAAATGATAAAAGAGAATCAAAAATATATGAATGGCATCCAAATTCTTCTCGATCTTATAATTGTTTTGGCTTCATTTTCACTGGCTTATTATATTCGCTTTTATGTATTAAAAGGAGGTATCATCAGCCTATCTTTTTCGCAGTCCATCTTACCAATAGCTTATATACTTCCTGTATATCTTGTTCTTTATAGCAGCCTAGGTCTTTATGACTCAAGACGTACGCGCTCTTTATTTAAGGAATCTTCTACTATCATTACTGGAAATATCATTGCTTTACTCTTTCTTATTTTAATTCTTTTCTTATTTAAGATTATGAACTTCTCAAGATACACTTTAATTCTTTTTGTTACAATTAATAGTGCACTTACTCTTGTATATCGTATGTTTATTAGGCTATTACTTAGAAAATATAGGCAAAAGGGATTTAATCTAAAACATTGTTTGATTATAGGAACATCCCATACAACAGCCACGCTTATTGAAAAGATTAAACAGCATGCATACTGGGGTTATAACATTGTTGGCGTTATCCATACAGGTAATAAAAAATCCAGTGTTTTTGCAGGCTATCAAGTTCTTGGTGGTCTTAATGATATTGACTCTATACTTGCAACACAATACCTCGACATCGTCATCGTTGCTACTGATGAAACAGATGCTCTCCATTTAGGCAGTATTTTGAAGAAATGCGAAAAGGCTGGTATTAAAACACATATCATTCCTTATTATTATAAATATGTTCCTGCAATACCCTATATTGATGATTTAGATGGGTTACCTATCATTGATGTGCGTCATGTACCCCTTGATAATTTGTTTAAAAGTTTTAGCAAAAGGCTCTTTGATATTGTTTTCTCTTTAGTTGCAATTATATTAACTTCTCCTATTTTAGTGCTGTCTGCCATTTTGACTAAACTCACTTCTCCTGGTCCTATTATCTTTAAACAGGAGCGTGTAGGTATTAACAGGAAAAATTTTTATATGTATAAATTTCGTTCCATGAAGATGCAAAATGACGATGATGAAAAAGATAAATGGACAGTAAAAAATGATCCTAGAAGAACATGGTGGGGCACTTTTATGAGGCGGACCAGCATTGATGAACTTCCTCAATTTTTCAATGTTTTAAAAGGAGATATGTCTGTTATTGGTCCAAGACCTGAAAGACCTTATTTTGTAGAAAAATTTAAAGAAGAAATTCCTAGATATATGGTTAAACATCAAGTACGCCCAGGAATTACTGGATGGGCTCAGGTTAATGGTTACAGAGGTGATACTTCAATAGAAAAAAGAATAGAGCATGATCTATATTATATAGAAAATTGGACGTTCAGCCTAGACCTTAGAATTATCCTATTAACTGTGCTTAAAGGGTTTATCCATAAGAATGCTTACTAAAAAAATGGGACGTTCCACTAAAATGAACGTCCCTATTTTTATCTAGCATTCTTTTTTACTGATTCCACTCACTTTCAGGAATGAATCCTATAAGCACTGGTGCTGCTGAGCCATTAGGAAGCATATAAATTAGTTCTTTTATCTCCCTTTCCTTTATTTTGCCTACAACCGTTGCTTTATTTTTATAAGTAAAATAACCGTTTTTCGGAAGTGAAATTGTATGCCCCCCATACCATTTTACCGCTCCCCTATAGATGCCTCCTCTTGGGTTAAGCAAAATACCGACCTCTTCTTTTGCCGTAATCTTCATATAGATCCCTACGCCATAATTCCCTACATTATAGACTGTTTCACCTGTCATTGCATCATAACCCATAACCCATTCAGATGAATCCTTCCCGATCACAAGCTTCATACATTCATTTGTACTTGTCATATCTACTCTGTAATAGCGATTAATGATATTAAATGTTCCCCTAATATGTCCATCTTTACTTAATGCAGGTAGATTTTTAATATGCTCTACGGTTGTCCCGAAGCTACCAACGGCTACAGTAAAAGTAATATCGCCTTCTGCTACAAAACCAAAAATGCCTGATATAGCCTCTTCACTTTTCCAGCTTCTGCCTTTGGTATCATATAGAAAAACATACTCACCTGGTTTTAATGTGTAACTTTTATATTCATCAGATTGAAAATAACCTTCTAGGGCTTTTTGTCCTGCATATAAGATATCTTGTACTGGCCCTTTTATGCTTTTCTTACCTATCGTAAAACTTACTGGTGTTTTTGTATTATTTTGTGCCATGACCATAAGTCTGATTTTCTCTTCTTTGATTTGTCTATCTGAAAAGGCATTAATATGATGAAGCACTAGAGTTCCAGTACCAGTAACTGTATCTCTATACAAAATACCCTTTTTTGAAACCCGCTCAGGGGAGTTGCTTACAATAAGCGGACCTTCTTCTTCTATTATTTCAGTTGGCATAATTTCTTTATAGTCTTGATAATTAAATTTTTGGTAATTATCGATAAAGCTGCCTGGTCCTTCTTTACTAAACTTATAATGAAATTCATTTTCTACAACTGTTGTGTTAATATGTATTGGCACCTTTGCGACATCAGATAGATTGCCATAAGCATCTTCTAGCTGAAGGGTGATGATATAATCACCTGTTGCAAATATAGCCTTTGGCTTTTCATAGATAATTTCTTCTTCATCAGATATCCTTCTATAAGACCATTTTTCCTCAAGAATCGGCTCCCAATCTTCATTTTCATATTCATATGTTATCTCGAGTTCTTCTCCTATAGCATATTCCTCTTTACTTGCTTCTATCTTATGGATAATAGGGGATATATTTTCTTTGATGGTGATGCTTTGGCTTGTCCACTCACTCCACATCCCTCTTTCATCTTTTACCTTTAAAAACACTTCATAAAGACCTGGATCAGGTTTTTCAAAAATGTCGTCTATCACTGGTGCAAGTTGCTGATCGTTATTATTTATCATCCATAACCGATCAACTATTTTATCTCCTTCTTTATCATAGCTCTTATCTACTATCTCTACTTTTTGTCCTTGTATATATTCATCTGCAGTAAACGAAAACAAAGCTATTGGTGGAATATTTTTTTTGAGTTCGTTGATAGTAATGAGTTTATTTTTTTTATCATAGCTAATATCAAATGAAAACTCCTCTTTTAATAGACTTGCTGGTATGTAAGTTTGATCATTTTTTATCAATATGCCTTGTTTATCTTTGGTTTTTTCTTTTAATACAATAATCTTGTCTCCATAGCATAGCCTTAACGCCTTTGTCTTTTTATCCCATATCGCTTCTAACTTTAATTCATTGTTTACAATTAAATGTGTAGGCAAATAGGATTCTCCATCCTTGATAATAACATGCTTATCAACAGGAATATCTAACCCATATACGCCTATCCAAAATGACAGAGCTAAACATAGGCTCACAAGTCCTAATATACTTTTTCTCATAAAGTGTCTCCTTATACCAGTGTCTTATGAAAAAAGAAGATAGCCAGTAAATCGGCTATCTTCTCTTTAAATATATATTTGTATTTCGTTTAATTATTTAGCGTCTCTGTTATCAAATGTAGCTGTTTTTGTAGCTGAATCAAATGATGATTCTACGCCTAATGCTACAGCGATAAATTTAAGTGGTAAGTATGTTCTACCATCTTTAATAACTGCTTTAGTATCCATCTTGATAGCCATACCGTTTACAGTCATGATGTCGCTTCCAGCTTTAAGTTGGATAATCTTTTCTCCAGCTATAATTGTAGCAACGCCATTGCTAAATAATACGTTATCTCCAACTATACCAAATGCTTCTGCTACATATCTTGCAGGTACCATGATACGGCTGTCTTGGATGTATGCTTGAGCATCCATAGTCTTGCTTACACCATCAACTGTATATTCGCTTGATCCAGCTGTGAATGTTGCAACAACAGCTTTAAGAGCACCTTGTCTGATATCTTCTGTATTTCTTGTGTTAATCTTGAAGAAATCTTTAACTTCGATTGTACCATGATCATGATTTCCATCTTTAGCATGCTCTGAAGATAAAGCATTTCCACCTATTTTAATTGGGAATGATCCTTCTGGTACTGTACGGTCAAATGATACTTCGAAACCTGTAAGCTCGATAGTTGATGCTGTCTTAGAAGCATGTTTGATTTCGATTTCGATTTGGCCATTCTTGTTATCCCATTTATTGATTACAAGATCTCCAGATGTTACTTTAACTTCACCTTTTCCAGTGAATTTGTAACCTTCTGCTGGAGTAGAGATAATTAAGTCACCACGTTTGATTCTATCATTAGCAGTTTCAGTGATAACTACTTTGCCTTCATATTTTTGTTTTTGAAGACCTACTTTAACTACCATAGCTTCAGCTTCTACTTTAACAGGTGCTATAACTTTAGCAGCTGTGCAAGAAACTTCTTCGTCGATAGATCTTTCAGCGTATGCTGTAAGTTTTACTTCTTTTCCATCTGCTGTATCTAAGTCTACACAGATAGGAGCTTCAAATTCATATTTATCTTTGCTATGAATTGGAGCTGCATTGATATCTTCATGATCTGTGTAATCTCCATCTCTGTTTACGTCAACAGCTACGAATTTAGCTGTGAATCCTACGAATTTTGTTCCATCCATTTTAACGTCTACGATTTCAACGTTATCAGTTTTAGCTTTGATAACTTGTTTAGCTGAATCAACTTTGTCTTGTCTTGTAGCATTTTTGATGCTTACATCTGACTCATCATATTTTCCAAAGTAAGCGCCTTCACTAAGTTCAAATTTAACAGTATGGTTTGGAAGAATACCATCTTTTACGTTTTCTTCTAAGAAGAATACTGCGTCATCTTTGCTTTGTCCTGCTACGATATCTAAAGTTTTTTCATCTTTCATGTAAAGCTTAGTATCTGTAAGAACAATGTTAGCTACTTTAAGTGCTGTAGCTTCTCCAAGTGGGCTATCAACTTTGATTGTTAAGTCGCCTTCTTTTGGAGTTCTAGTGTTTGCACCTACATGAAGACCTTTAATTCTGAATAAACCTTTTGAGTTAACCCATGAAGTTTCTTCTCCATTATCTGGAACACCGTTGCTATTTGCATCGTCCCATTTTTGGAACATCATAGCTGGAACCCAAATTGTCATTTCATCGCCGTATTTGCTTGTGATTTCTCCTGGTTTACCATAGAATGTTGTTGATGCAAATCCTTTTCCTGCAGTGATTTCAAGAGTATCATTTGAATCAAAGAATTCAAATTCGCTGTTATCAATTGTTAATTTAATTTCAAAACCTGGATAAGATTGAGTAACACCGTTGATTGTAGTTGTACGGTATTTCAAATCTTTTGCTTTGCTAGCTACAACACCTTCATATGGTTCAGTGAATACGATTTCTCCGATTTCACCTTCATCAAATAAGTTTGTAACTTCTTCAGCTGTAACTTGGCATTTGTCATCTTTAGATTCAGCAAATGTAAGTTTTGATTCTGTAATTTCAAGACCATTGTTATCGATAGAAACTGTAGCAACATCACCAGTTACTTTACCGAAAAGTGGTATGAATAAGTATGTGTCTTCTGGAATAATACTTGTTCCATATACATCTTCATAGTTGCTAAGATCTACTTTTAAGCATTTCTTTCCAGGAACTACAGTAAGATCACCAAATGATAATGTAGATGCTGTTGGTGCTTTAAGACCTAAAGCTACTTCAAGATTTGTGAAGATTTCATTATCTCTGTTGTATTGTGCTTGGTCAAATTCAAATCCTTCAACATCAAGGTAGAATAACCCATCATGGTAATTAGTGTCTACTGTGTCATCTAATTTAATTCTTAAAATAGGACCTGTAGTAAGATCATTTTCATCATGACCATATACTCTGTCTTTTTTGCCTACTTGTTTGTTAACAATAGTGTTTGTTGAGCCTGCGAAAGTTACAACTGGTACTGCTGTAACGATCATAGTTGCTGCAAGTACAGCCGCTAATTTTTGGCGTAATTTCATTATTGTTTCCCCCTTATTTAATTTTTTATCAAAATATAATTTTTGATGATTTCAAAACAATTATATAATGCTAAGTTTTTCAAGTCAATTAAATATTTCACTTTGTAACTTTATTGTAATATTTATGATACATTAGCATTAATATTTGAAATTGTATATAATCAAAAAGGAGATAGTCATTTTAACTATCTCCTTTTTGATTATATACAATAAATTATTTATATACAATAAATAGTTTATTGTTTTTATCTTTATTATTTTTTGCTTTTTTATTTTTTGCTTTTATCTTTTGTTATTTTCTTAATAAACTACTATTAGTTTTTATTTGAAAATGTAGCTGTTTTTGTAGCTGAGTCCCAAGTTGAGTTTACGCCAAGGGCTGCTGCAATAAACTTCATTGGTACATAAGATCTACCGTTTTTAACTTCAGCTTTTGCATCCATCTTGATAGACATACCATTGACAATAATCATATCGCTTCCAACTTTAAGTTGAACGATCTTTTCTCCAGCAATTACTGTAACAACGCCATCATTAAATAAGATGTTTTCTGGTGAAATACCAAATGCATCAGATAAGTATCTTACAGGAACCATTGTACGATCGTTTTGAATGTAAGCTGCTGCATCCATAGTCTTAGTTACACCATCAACTGTATATTCAGTAGATCCAGCTGTAAAGGATACTTCAACTGCTTTAAGAGCACCTGATTTGATATCCTCAGTATTTGGTGTGTTTACTCTAAAGAAGTCTTTAACTTCAATAGAACCATGAGCATGTCTGCCATCTTTTTCATGTTCACTTACAAGTGAAGATCCTTTAACATTTAATGCAAAGGTTCCTTCTGGAACTGTACGATCAACATCTACTTCAAATCCTGTAATTTCAATAGTCGAAGCTGTCTTTGAAGCATTTTTAACTTCAATGATGATTTGATCTTTCTTGTTTTCCCATTTGTTGATGATAAGGTCACCAGATGTTACTTTTACTTCGCCTTTACCTGTAAATTTGTAGCCTTCTGCTGGTGTAGCAATTACCAAGTCCCCACGACCAATCTTGCCATTTGCTGTTTCAGTAATTGTTAATTTGCCTTCATATTTTTGTTTTTGAAGTCCTACTTTAACTACCATAGCTTCAGCTTCTACTTTAACAGGTGCAACTACTTTTGCAGCTACAGTTGAAACTTCTTCATCAATTGCTCTTTCCCCTGAAGCTGTAATTTTGATTTCTGTAGCATCTTCTGTATCTAAATCTACACATAAAGGTGCTTTAAATTCATATTTATCTTTGCTGTTTATTGGTGCAGCATTGATATCACCATGATCTGTAAAATCTCCATCGCCATTCATATCTTTTGCTACGAATTTTGCAGTGAATCCTACATATTTTGTTCCATCCATCTCTACATCAACTACATCTACATTAGTTGGTAATGTAATAAGATTTTTAAATGAAGTAACCTTTTCGCTTCTTGTAGCATCATCTACATCGCCAAATGTCTCTTCATCAAATACACCAAAGTATCCTTTGCTAAGTTCAAAATCAACTGTGTGGTTTGGAAGAATACCATCTGCAACGTTTTCTTCAAGGAAGAAGGTTACATCTTCACTCTTACCAGCTGTAATTTCTACTGTTTTTTCATCTTTCATGTAAAGTTTAGTATCTGTAAGAACTACATTAGCCACTTTAAGTGCTGTAGCTTCGCCAAGATCACCTTTTACATCAATAGTAAGATCTCCAGCTGTAGGTGTTTTTGTATTAGCTCTTACCTCAACACCTTTAATTCTAAAGATACCCTTTGAGTTAACCCACTCAAATTCATTTTTGTCATACTCACCATCAGTGTCTAAATCCCCTAAGTAATTTTGGAATGCCATAACAGGAATTAAAATAGTTACTTCATCTCCATATTTACTTGTTACTTGAAGACCACCTAATGCCCAAGTACCCTCAAAGCCTTTGCCAAGTTCAACTTCTACATCTTGTGACTCAACGAATTCAAATTCTTGGTTATCAGTTGCTAATTTTATTTCAAAGTAGTCATAAGTACCTGATACATCATTGATTTTTCCTGATTTTGTTACGAATTTTCCATCTTCATATTTAGATTTGATGATATTTGCATAAGCTTCTGAGAATACAATATCTCCAATAGTACCTTCATCAAAAATATCTGTTACATCTTCAGCTGTAACTGTGCATTTTTCACCTTTAGATTCAGCAAAAGTAAGTGCTGTTCCACCTGTAATTTCAAGTTGGTTGTTGTCTATTGTAACAGTAGCAATATCTCCTGTTACTTTACCATATAGAGGTATAAATAATGTAGTATCTTCTGGAATAACAGTTGTTCCATAAACATCATAGTATCCACTAAGGTCAACTTTTAAGCATTTTTTGCCTACTTGAACTGTAAGATTACCAAAAGAACGGTCATTTCCTGTTGGCACCCCTACATATGTACCTTGAGCAGCTTTTAGATTTGTAAAGATTTCATTATCTCTATTGTATTGAGCTTGATCAAATTCAAACCCTTCTACATCTAAATAGAATACACCACCGTGTTCTGTTGTATCTACAGAATCATCTAATTTAACTTTTAAGATTGGACCTGTTGTAAGATCATTCTCCTCATGTCCATATACTCTATCTTTTTTACCTACTTGTTTGTTTACAATGGTATTTGTTGAAGCTGCAAATGTTACAACGGGTACTGTTGTTACAACAGTTGCTGCTGCAAGAACCATAGCTAATTTTTGACGCAATTTCATATTCTAGCTTCCTCCTTTGTTGATGTTGGTCAAGTCACAGATATATTCGACATATTTATGAAAAAATGCCAAAATATTCATCTATTCGACATTATTATAATATGGAAAAGTTGCCCAGTCAATTAATTGTCGAATTTTGTAATATTAACGTAACACTGATGTATTTATCCGCAACGCAAAAGTAAACTCACAACAAAAGGGTATGTACAATGAAAAGCCCTTAGGTTATCTATACACCTAAGGGCTTTTTTCATTCAAACGTTATAACACTATTAATTTTATACTTATCAATTAGTTGTTAGTGAATGAAGCTGTTCTTGTAGTGGCATCCCAGTTAACTGATACACCAAGAATTCTTCCTATTTCACCCATTGGAACATAAGTTCTTCCATCTTTAATAACAACTTTTGCATCCAGTTTAATTTGTGCTCCGTTTACAATCGCAATATTGCTACCATTAGTAAGCTGTACTGTTCTTGCACCTGCGAAGATAGTAACTGTTCCATTGCTAAATATGATATCTTTTCCTTCAATACCGAATGCATCAGATACGTAACGAACAGGTATCATTGTTCTGTCATTTGAAAGATATGCTTCTGCATCCATTTCTTTTTCTTCACCGTTGATAGCATATTTCTTGCTACCAATTACAAAGCTTGCTGTACCTCTTCTTAATCCATTAGATGCGATATCTTCTGTGTTACGAGTTCCAACTATGAAGAAATCTTCTACGTCGATAGTACCATGTGTATGATTTACTGCAAAGCTATCGTGGCTTCCTACTAATGCACTTCCTGAGATTGCAAGATCATAAGAACCTTCTGGTACAGTACGATCTACAGTTACTTCAAAGTTTGAAATTTCAATTGTTGAAGCTGTTTTAGATTGACGTGCAACTGGAATTACTACATTATATGCTCCAGCACCTTGGTTGTAAGCAATTTTAATTCCTGTTTCATCTAATCTAAGATCTCCTGCTGTTACTTTTACTTCTGGTTTCTTAGTAAATTTAACGCCTTCTTCTGCAGGAATAGATAATACTAAGTCTCCTCTTTCAAGCATAGCATTTTCTGTTTCAGAGATAGTAACTTTACCACCTACTTGTTTTTGAAGACCAACTTTAACTGTTACAGCTTCTGCAGTTACTTTAGCAGGGGCTTTAACATTTGCTACTATTACTGATGGTTCTTCACCTTCTATAGCACGTCCTGTTGCTTTAAGCACAACTTCATGATTTTCTAATGCAACTGCTGTACAAATACGTGTTGTAAATTCAAATTCATCAATTTTAGTTGAATTTAAGTTTTCTGCTGCAACTTTTACTGAGAAGCCAACAAACTCATTATCATCATTTACTTCTACGTCTACTAATTGTACACCTTGAGGTAATTTAATAAGTTGTTTGAATTGGTTTAATGGACTTTGAGCTCCTGATGCTGTATCAACTACACCAAAATAAGCATTTTCTATTGTAAAGTCTAATGTACGGTTAGCTACCATAGAATCATTTACATTTTCTTTTAATTTGAAAGTAACTTCTTTGTCTCTTCCTGCTACTACATCAACAACTTTTTCATCTTTCATTATGATTGATGTACCGTAGTTTACTACTTTTGCTACTACATAGTCTGCTGAATTCACAATATCGCCACTAAGATTTACTTTAAGTTCACCAAATTCAGGTACTTTAACCTCAGATTTTACTTCAATATCTTTTATAGTGATGTTTCCTCTTGAAGCTGCTGCTAAGTTTGTTGTAAATACTGAAGTTGGAATTTTTACTTCTAAAAGATCTGAATATTTGCCTTCTACTATTTGAAGTCCATTAGCAAGTGTAAGATCTTCTTGTGCATCAAAACCTTTTCCAAAAGATACTTTTGCACTATCTGAATCTAATACTTTGAAGTCTTTGTGTTCAATATCAAATTCAAGTGTCATGTGTGTCTTTCCTGCTGCTTCTAATTCTCTAGCCTTAGCTAAGAAAGCTCCTTGGTATGGCTCTTCAATTGTGATATCTGCTAAAGAACCTTCACTATAAATGTTTGGAAGTGATCCAACAGTTACTTTTCCTTTTTCAGTACTTGTTGCAGCAAATACATAAGTTCCACCTGTGATGTTTTGGTTGTTTGTATCTACTGTTACACTTGCTTGTTCCCCTGTTACTTCAGCAACAAGTGGTAAGATAACATTTTCTGTATGTGCTATAGCTTCTTGAGCTTTTACTTGTACTTCTGTATCAGAAACACGTTTCATAACAATTTTACTTGTTGGAGCTGCTGAAGTTAACTCGCCTGTAGCTAAGTTTACTTCTTTAGCTTCGTAGTTACCATCTCCATCTTTAAATGCATCTTTTGACCATTTAGCACCTTCTAATTCTAAATAGAATGTTGCATTTGCAGGTAAGTTATCTTCTAAATCAATAACTAACTGTGGTGCTGTTGTTCCATCATTAAATATATCATCTTTAGCAACCTTCACTACTTTCGTAATTCTGTTTGATGATGCTGCCATTGTTACTACTGGAACTGCTGTAACTATCATTGTAGCTGCTAACACAGCTGCTAACTTTTGACGTAATTTCATATTCTAGTCCTCCTTGATGTTTCGCATTAGTCGAATAATCATGTAGTTTACTTTAATAGTTATGTAATATTTGATTGTTATTGTAATGATTTGTAACAATCACTTAACTACATGTCTTCCCAGCTAACTTGCTTTATTGCCCTCGCTGGATAATTTGATTATATACTGATTATACATGCTTTTCAATAGGTATTTATTGGTTAATTTCATTTGGTTGTTGTTACCATTTATTCCTTATTCGACATATAATGCTATGTATTTCTATTTTATTATAGGTCAATCCTTCAATTAAATCAATATTTTTATGTTCACTTTTATATTATTTTTAACATTTCTTAATAACTTGTTAACATTTCCCATTATGTAAACAAAAAATAAGTAGCTAAGTAAAGTTATTTTGTACTTTAGTTAGCTACTTATAGGCTTCATATTTTGATCTTTCAGTTGTACCCCGTGGGCACATTCTATTTCCTTTTTATTTTTACTTTATCTAATACATCATCATTTTTTCGTTATAGTCTTTTTGAAGATCATATCTTAAATAATTAATCAACTGATTTAAGAAGGTACATGCATCAACATTGGTCACATATTTTTTAGGAAAAATATAACCGTTATCGGCTTGGATAAGACCTATCTTAGATGCAGCATAGATAGAATCCTTTGCCCCATTAGAAATTTTTCCATCATCTACAAATGGAGTATAAGCTTCAAGTGTAGCTATGCCTAGTCTCTCTAGTCCTATTAGCTTCACATTGAGCACATACATATGTTCTCTTGTCATAGAGGTGCCTCCACTAAACTGTCCAGCATCAACAAGGCCTGCCTGATAAGCTGCTAATGCATATTTATAATAAGCACTTGATGCACTTAAGTCTTTAAAGGGTGATGTGATCTTGGTTATCTCTTTGTCATCAGGTATAGGAAGCTGTAATGCTTTTACAAGCATTTTGATGTATTCTTGTTTGGTGATCACTTTGTTTGGAGAAAACTTTGTTATATCATCATCTAATATCTTCATACTATACATTCTTTTTATATCAGCTTCTGCTGGATGTCCTTTAAGATGTGGTGCTTCTTGGACAGAAAGCTGTTCTATAACAGGTGAAGTTTCTACATTCAGCGTGCCTACTTGTTCATCTTCATATAAAAAGCTGTCGCCAACTAATATATTAAATCCAAGGACTCCTTCGCTTCTAATAAATTCTTTATGGTTACCTGAAAAACTAATCGCTCCTGGTTCATTGGTATCATACTGAATATCTTTATGTACTGTAAATGTAGGTGTTTCTTCAATAGCGTATTGATCGATTCCCGCATCTATCATTATATTTCTTCTTTGGGTTTCTGTTTTTGCAAAAGCCTGCTCATAACCATAAATAGGACCATTTACAGAAACAGTTACATAACTATTTCCACTTGTAGCCGTCACATTTCTATATACAGCATCATATTGGATATCCCCTCTATAATACATAACCCCAGGGGTATAGTCTTCTAATATACTTTTTGTAAAAGTAGATTGACTTTGATCTAAAGAATAAGTTACACCATCAATAACAATAGTTTCTGTCCATTTTTTCATCTGTGAAGTTTTTGTTAGCTGTTTTCTTTCTTCTTCATAGATATACTGGGTGTCAAAACTCATACTGCGTGTGACTTTATTTTTCCCATCAGCACTCTGTGCTTTGATAATGTAGTTTTCTACATATTTTCCTTGTCCTTTTGACTTATCCACTTTTCCAGGTCGAACCTCTATTGTTCCCTCTACAGCTATAGGCACACCTGTAATATAAATGTTTTCTTTATAAGGCAATCTAAACTTACTAATGGTTGTTGCTTTTTTCTTTTGAGCAAGTGATGTAATCGTTGGCAACTTAACTCCTGGTGAAATGCCACCAAAATAGCCCATCTCTCCTTCTGCAGCCCAAAGAGGTGTTACACTTAATAAATATGTAAGCAGTATTGCTGATATTTTCTTAAATTTTGCATTCACTAACCTTCCCTCCTCTTATCCAATATAGAATACTTCGGTGCATTCTATATCACTGAACAATGACAATACTAGCTGTTATATCCCCAGTAGTTTGTTTGATATTGGCATCTACCATACCGATTATTTTATCTCCTGGTTCTAAAAGCCTTAATGGAATCACCTTTCCTTCTTTTACAATAATACTATTTGATGCAAGCTTAATTGATGCACCTACATTCTTGTTACTAAAAAGTGTCCAGTTTTTATATGCTTTTTGATAATAATACAAGTCTTTTACTTTTATTTCATCTTCACCTATTTCATAGATTGATCCCTTGATACTTTCTGTATGGTAAGGAGCATCTGTTATAACCGTAGCCTTGTCTCCTAAAGTAACAATAGTGTACACTGCTCCAATATTACTGTTTTCTCCATATCCCAAAAAGCCTTCTATGCCATTTGAAACAGGACCATCTTCACTATAAAACTTTGTGCTATGATCAATCGTAAAACTCCTTGGCGTAGGATGGAAATACCATAGATTGTTTTCTAACAAGGAAACTGTTTCTACCTCAAACATTTCTCTCTCAACTATCTTTTTAATACGCCCTCTATAAACTTGAAGTTCTCCTGTGGTTTTAGGGGATGTAATATTGATCAGTGCTGCTTTATTTTCACCACTTACAACAACTTGTGCATAATCGCCAATCATAATGTTGTGGGGTTCTATAAGTCTTTTATCTCTTACAATAAGTGTATCTGTTCCCACCGTCAGGTTTTCTCCAGATAAAAGTCTTATCGTTGATGATGTTGCATCGATGATGGTGGTAGATGGAAGTGTATTTTGAAATGCTCCTTGAAAATTTAGCTTAGCTGCTGTCTCTTTTCCCATAGACTGTTGTGCGGCTATATAGACAGCTTCGCCTGTATTCTTAAGATTTCTTGCCATATAATCAGCAGATACCCTCTGACCACTTTTATATATTTCTACAACTTTAGAATCAAATTTAATGGGTAAAACATTGTTATAAGGGCCCCACCCTGACTTTGTTAAAGCTTGTGCATACTTTATGTTCACTATATTTTTGTAAGCATCTATGCTCACTAGATCTCCTTTGTAAAGGTTGCTTATGTATTTTGTATCTTGATCTACTACTATTTCCATAACCTCTTCTTCAACAATACCTGCTCCTAATATCTTCTTAGCAACAAGTACTTTAATCCAATCCCCTTCATTTAAGCGGCTTAGGGAAAAGGATACGCCTTTTTTAGTAATCGGTGTATTAAGAGGAACATCATAGACGAAAAGAGCACCTTTTTCATCTTGAAGTGTAAGGTTTGCCTGATCCCCGCTTAGATCCCATGTATGAACCTTTCCATATACCATTTGATAATCATTATAAGCACTAATATAAGTAATCACTTTGTTCTTATTTGTACGCACATAAATCACATCGCCTGGTTTAATGGCATCTATATCCGTATCTCTAGGGTCAAAATTAAAATATGGAAAAAGTTCATCAATATAACCGATCCTATCTTCACTTTCATAGTAAGGATCCTTTTCTACAGTAATCTCATTTCTGTAGTAAGTTGCTTTGATAGTCTCTCCATTTCTATTTCTATATACGATATATCCAAGGTCTGGATCATTTTCCATTACGATACCAATATCTTCATAAATCGTATGACTTTCTGCTTCTTGATACTGATCTTGATCTAAATAGGGTGAGCTATCTGCCCATACTGTACCTGTCACTGATAAAATGGTTAATGCTACACAAACTATTTTCGTCCATTTTCTCATATCTTTTCCCCTCCATCATCCATTTCAGTCTATTCTTTAAAAGATGCTGTTAACGCTATAAGATATTTTTTGAATTCTTCTCTAAGGTCGTTCCTATCTAAAGCAAACTCAACCGTAGCTTGTAAAAATCCCATTTTATTTCCAACATCATAACGTTTGCCTTCAAAACAGTAAGCATACATTGCTTGATTTTTGGATAATTTGTTGAGTGCATCCGTCAGTTGTATTTCTCCTCCTGCTCCTACTTCTTGCTTCTCTAAATAAGAAAAAATGTCAGGGGTCATAATATACCTTCCAAGTGCTGCAATATTGGTTGGTGCATCATCTACTGGCGGTTTTTCTATCATATTTCTAACCATATATATGTCCTCTTCAATACAGGTTCCATCGATAATGCCATATTTATTGACTTCACTATGAGCCACAGGTTGAACACCTAATATAGTGGTCTGATACTTATCATAAACATCTATCATCTGCTTAAGCACAGGAACTTTAGATGTAATAACGTCATCTCCCAAAAGAACTGCAAAAGGTTCATCCCCAATAAATGTTCTTGCTGTATACACTGCATGCCCAAGTCCTCTAGGTTCTTTTTGTCTAATATAATAAATATTTGCAATCTGGGAAATTGATCTTGCTAAATCTAAAAGCTCTTCATTTCCTTTCTTTTCTAACTCTAACTCAAGCTCAACCGATTTATCAAAGTGGTCTTCTATAGCTTTTTTTGTGCGACCTGTCACAATAATAATATCTTCTATTCCTGAAGCAACTGCTTCTTCTACAATATATTGAATCGTCGGTTTATCTACTATCGGAAGCATTTCTTTTGGTTGAGCCTTTGTCGCTGGTAAAAATCTTGTTCCAAGTCCAGCTGCTGGTATAATTGCTTTTTTAATTCTCATATTGCACCCCTTGCCTTCTACCATCTTTTTATATTCTTTTGATACTATATATATTATCACTTATTTTAGCTTGCTGCATCCACAATTCATAATAAAGCTTAAGCTGAAAATGTGATAACTCTCTGGTCATTTCAATTCTTTTTGTTACAACGCTTAAGTCCATGTTGCCAAATCCAGTAGGATAGGAAGTATTGTAACAAAATCCCTCACGAAATTCTAAATTCGTATTAATACTCCCTTGTCTTTTTACATAGACTATATTATCTTTTATTTTAATAGTTGTTTTTATCTTTTGCTCTGGATCACTAAAAATAAGATAAATAGCAAAGTTTTTTTCTGCTATCGAAGCTTCATAGGTTACTTCATTCATTTCCTGATGAACTTCATAGATTTGCTTATCCAGCACAATAATCTTGCCTTGCTCCATAGTTCCACCTATTTCTCAATAATAATCTTATTTTATCATAGATCACCTATTAATTACCATCATTCTCTTGAAGTTGTAATTTGTTTGTTATACAATATGATTCATACGAATTTTCAATCTATTATAAAAAGCAATAAAGGAGTTTCAAAAACATATGCTTGCACAAGGTTTTATGAAGAAGTTTAGAAAATCTATGAAACACGGACTACTCATTTTACTACTTATTTTATTATTCCCTATTTTTTTATTTTTTAACAGTCATACCCAGTATCCTACTTATGATATTGTTGTCGTAGGAAGTGACCCAGAGGGTATTAGCAGCGCTATAGCTGCTACGCGTCTGGGAAAAAAAGTGCTCATAATAGATAGTCGAAGCGAAGTAGGTGGCTTATATACCAGCGGTATGCTCTGTATGCTTGATCTCAACTATGCAGAAGCTAACAGTACAAAAATAGTCAATGAAGGTATTTTTGCAGAATTTTATCGTAATATTGGAGATGATGGTGCTATTGATATTAAAGAAACAAAAAAGTATTTTATGGACTTAATTCATCAAAATAATATTACACTTATCCTAAACGCTAGCGACTTTAGACCTATATTATTAGATAAAAAAGCTGTGGGGCTTTCCTTTGATAAAGATGGAAAAACCTTTTCTATAGCTTGTGGTATGCTTATTGATGCGTCACGTGATGCACAAATAGCACGCCTAGCAGGCGTTCCTTATACACTCGGTCGTGAAGATCTGGGTATGAAAGACTGCCATGCTGCCTCTACCTTAGTATTTTCTGTAAAGGGCGTGGATTGGGAACGGGTAAAAGAATATCTTAATACAGATGATTCTATGTATACTGGTGCTACTTCTAAAGTTGCTTGGGGTTATGAAGAGATGCTTAACTATCGCCTCAGCTCTCTTGATGTGCAGTTAAGAGCACTGAACCTGGCTCTTCAAAAGGATGGGAGCGTGGTCATCAATGCTCTTCAAATTTTCGAAGGGGACTTACTTGCTCCAAACTATGAAAACTATATCCGTGAAAAAGGGAAAGCTGAACTTAAGGAAATCGTTCCTTATCTGCAAAAAAATGCTCCTGGATTTGAAAATGCCTCTTTATATAAAGTGGCCGATGAGCTCTATATTAGGGAAGGGGTTCACATTATAGGCGAAGATAGGCTAACTGGTGAGGATATTTTTGCAAACAAAGACTATATTAATAAAATTGCATATGGTAGTTATCCTCTTGATTTACAGTCTACCAAAAGAGATCGCACGGGAGGAACCATTTTATCAGGGCGCAACCTATATACTATTCCCCTTGGCGTTACAATTCCTAAAGGAATTGATAATCTTTTCGTCGTTGGTCGCAGTGCAAGCTATGATAGTATTGCACATAGTAGTGCCAGAACTGTTCCTGTAGGTATTGCTGTAGCTCAAGCAGCAGGCATCACTGCCGCCTACTGTATCGACAACAACCTAACACCACGCATAGCAAATAGAGATACGAACCACTTTGGCGAAATAAGAAAGCTTCTCGAAAACGCCCGCGTTGAATTAAACACACCACTTCCATCAAATGAGGAAGGCAATGAATGGTATTGGCGTTACATCAAACGGCTAAGGTCAGGTGCTCTATTATCCAAAGAATATAATTATACAAATGACTATAGAATTGGAGAACCTGCACAAAATGGTATTGTTCATAGAATATTAAAGCTTACAGAGGCAAATTCCAACATTCCAACTCCTAAGCTACCTATTGAGCCTCACGATAATTTAGTAACAGAAGATTGGTTATTAAAAGTCGTTAATCATCTCCTAAGCAGCAACTACCCTTCCTTTAAGCAGCTTTATAAAGATGAAATTATTGATACTACTACTTTTCGTGAATTATCAAAAACTAATACTATAAATAATGAACATGTATACGCTATTATGGATCAAGTGCTGTATGAATTACGTACTAGAAACAATATGCACATCCCCTCTCTAGACAAAATTATTCGCTATGACAGATAACAAAGAACCTAAAAAGCCACATTAGAATTATTCTAATGTGGCTCCTTCTATAAGTTTTGTAATAAGTTCTCTAATAGGAATTCCTTCTGCTTCAAAAAGCATAGGATACATACTGATTGATGTAAAACCAGGAATCGTATTAATTTCATTGAAAATAACTTTCCCATTTTGCTTAACAAAGAAATCTATCCTTGCAAAGCCTTTACCTGATACAGCAATAAAAATATCCCTTGCATAGCTTCTTATCTCGTCTTTAATTTCCTCTGGAAGGTCAGCATCTACTATAGTCCTTGATTCTCCACTATTATATTTCGCATCAAAGTCATAAAATGCTGCCCCTGTCACGATTTCACCTACACCTGATACCATAAAGTTATCATTTCCAAGTACAGCTGTTTCTACTTCTCTTCCTACTATTGTCTCTTCTACGAGTATCTTTTCATCATATTGTGCTGCTATATATAAGGCCTTAGTCAGTTCTTCTTTATTAGTCGCCTTAGATACACCTACTGAGGATCCTGTATTTGCTGGTTTTACAAAGTACGGATATGGAAAAGCTCTTTCTATTTTTTGTATAGCCCTAGTAATATTTTCACATTCTGCTTTTTTAATGACTACATATTTTGCCTGTGGCACACCAATCTTATCAGCTATAATCTTCGTAATCACTTTATCCATTGACATAGCTGATGCGGCAACACCACAACCAACAAATGGTATCTGTGCTAACTGGCATAATCCTTGAACCGTTCCATCTTCACCATATTTACCATGAAGTATTGGAAACACAGCATCTATACTAATAAATACATTTTCTCCACTTTCTTTTACGAGCCAAAGTCCTTTATGTGTGGCATCTGGGCTTAAAATAGCTGGAATACCTTGACTCTCCCATTTATGCGTAATCAAATTTTCGATTGGCCCTTTATATAAAAGCCACTTACCCTCTTTAGTAATCCCAACTGGATAAATCTCATAGTACTCCTGATCTATGTTCGTTAAAATGGTAGTTGCAGATCTAAGAGATATATCATGCTCTGTTGACTGACCACCAAACAATAGTAGTAAATTTTTTTTCATTTTCTATCCTCCCAAATATAGAATTCACATGTTAGCTTTTGAACTTAATCCTTCTTATGTGAATTCACTTAAACAAAATCCTTATGCCATGTTTTTTGCCTATGTCTATTTTAGTACCTTTAGGATAAATATTCAATATAAAGAATTTCTCTTTATAATATATTACAATTTATGGAAATTGTTTCTCTTTTTCTCTGTTGATTCTATTTTTCTCATTTATTGTATCTACTATTTTGAATCTTATCTGATAGTCATTACTATTGAGTCCACTTATGACGCTCAGCTGTTCCTTATTTAGATGCTCTTCTAATTCTTGTTTACCTTCTAAAGGAACAACCCCTGTAGCCGCATCAACATAACACAATGGTGGAAACATGACACACCACCAATTTTCTCCTTTTCCTTCTCCAATAATAATTCTGAATGCCTCATAAGTTCCCGCAGGAAAAACAACGTCTCCATAAGCTTTTGTAGGAAAACTTGCCTCCCCTAGGCTGCAGTATACTCCATAACTTTTATTAGAGCCTTCAATGGTTTCTTTAGCTATTGCTTGCATTTGGTTTAAATTTTGCCTAATTTTTTGCCTGGTTTCTTCCACACTTTTAGAGTCTTTAAGAATCGGTTGCATATAGTCGATCACTCTATCCTTTACCTTTTGCTTCAAAAGTTGGTCTTCAACTGTATCACTGTTTGCAACAACATGAAAACGTATCATTCCTTTAGATAAGTCTTCTACTTTGTTTTGTGCATAAAAAGTAAGGGTTTTATATAAAACTGAAGTAGTAAAAATAATGATTGATAGGGCAAATACTATGTAAACTATATTTTTCTTAATTATATAATACATAACTTTTCCTCCTAGAACTTGAATGATAGTATCATTATTTCCATGAGGAAAAGTTTTTATACACCAGTATATTATTTATTCTAAAACTCCTGTTCCATCTACATCCACCTTAGCTGTAATTTCTACAGGAAATTCTTTAAATCCAGCACTTTCCCATGTATCCTTATATCTCTGCCACTTTTTTGGATGCTTACGATAAAACATTTTTCCAATTTTTAAAAAGTCTATATTATATGCCTTAGATGCATTTAGTGCTGCTTGTGCTTGAGCAACAACTTCCTTTTCAAGTAGTTTTTCTGCTTCCTGAATATTTCCCTTGTCAAATATGTTTCTATCTTCATCTGAAACATATTCAACAATATTTCCTTTGAGCATAACTTCAATCTCACATACCATCCGTCCATCTTTCTCCTTAAATTTCATACTACTTTTTTGTTTTTTCACAACATAAGTAAGATATTCATTATGGTACATAATCACAATGGGTGCTTCTTTGACTTCTCCCTGTACAAGAAGCTGCCCCCTAGTCACGTCCTTATCAAGAAAGGTTATGAGCTCATAGTCTTTAATTAAGGCTCCAGAGCTGATACTAAGCTGATTATCTTTGTCTACACTAAGCAAAGGAATAGTAGATATTTTGCTACCTTCCATTTCTTTAATAAAGTTGCCTAATAGCTGCTCTTTTGCGTAGCTAATGGGTCTTTCAATATTGTTAACATATTTCATAACATAAAGACCTATTATTGGGTTTTGTGGATTGTTGGTCTCAACAATTTTCCCTGCTGTCTCTTTTGTTGCAAAAATCGGGGTACTTCTTGCTAGAAACCTCTTTCTTGTTATGGAGTCTATAGCTGCTTTAAAAAGCTTCTTATCTTTTATCAGTTCTTCACCTAATATTAAAGCCTTCGTATGGCTAAAAGTTACTGTATTTTGTGTTTTAGCTTCAAGATCGTCAATACTTGCAACGATACTCGGACTACTTACCTTAATAATGTTTTTAACGTCCTCTAGTAAACTTTCAGAACCTGAAAGCTTACTTATATCGGGAATACTATAGGTAACCTTGTACCGGTCTCTTTCTGCTGGTTTTTCTAAGGGATCAACAATTTGATTCTTATCAATAGCAAGTTCTAAAATAATATATCTGTCATTGATCTCAACACTGTCCCAACATCCACTGAGTATTATTGATGTGGTTATAAGCATAGGGATGATCAAACTAAATTTACTAAGTTTTTTCAACTGTTATCTCCCGCCTTTCTTAGTTTTGCAATAAGCCATAGCAAGCAAGGTATAGGAAATAAAAACCACACGCCAAAATAGCGTTGAAAGGCTACATAATATTTGTACGTATTAATAAGACTATCTGGAATCATAGCCACAAAATAAATGATTGGTATCAGTGGCAAAATAGATATATTTTCCCTTTTAAAACCAAAACTACGGCTAATCAAAAAGCCTGAAAAAAACAATCCTGAAGCTACATACATAAACACACTAAGCACCCACGAAGTCATCATCAGCACTTCTTGATTTTCTACAAATGAACCCGGAAACTCTATGCTTTGCATTAGTGTCAGTACAGGCCATATATATCTTTTTGACTCTTCCATGCCAATAGCTGTATAAGTCATCATGACAACAAGTGTCTGTATAAGTATGGTGATAATAACAGCCCATATACATGCCTTATTAGCCTTTTCTTGTTTTTTCATTAGCCCTGCTAAAAGCAACATAAATTCCATTGGTGCAAAGGTAAGGCTTATATAGTAAGCACCCTTTACTATACTCTTTGCATCTGATTGAAATATGGGTAAAAGCTCGTAATAATCTGTTTTTACTATGATGAGTCCAAGCACTATGGCAAGGGGTATAAAGACAAAATAAACGAGTAGCTCTGCAGTACGTCCTGTGGCCTCTATACCCGATTTTACTAAATAACCTGCTGTAAGAAGTAGTGTAATCATAATGACAGCTAAAGGCGTTTTAGGAAGCATCACTTCAGAAATCATTTCACCAAACATTCTAAGCTCAAGTCCTATACTTATAATAATTTTAATGAGAAAGGCAAAGATAATAAGCCTTCCTATAGATTTTGGCAAAATCTTTGGAATAAACTCTACTAAACTATCTCCTTTAAATTGATTAGTGAGTGCTATAATAACCAAAGCATATATTAGCACCAAAGGCAAAGCAGCTAGAGGCAGAAGATAACCATCTACGCCTACCTGATAAGCTGCTATTCTTGGTAGTAAGAGTACAGATATATTAAACATCTGTAATATGAGCATAAAACGTACTTGCCTTACAGATATTTCTCCATTGTGTATAAACATCAGGTCACTCCTATTTGTTTTGTCTATTCTTAGTTTGTTGTATCACTTTCTTGATTTGTTGTATCACTATCTGGCCCTGGTGGCGTGTCTTGTGGATTATGAGAAAAATTTCCGCCCCCGCTATTATGATCTGTTTGATTTTTTAGTCTTAATCTACATTTTTGCCTGTCTCTAGCATAGATAGGCCGTGTATTTTGCATAAAGGTCGGAAAGCGAATAAAGGTATCCTTCAAATCCCCAAATTTATTAAGCTCAGAAATATTATATGGTGCCATAAAAGGTGTTTTAAAACTCTCTAGTGAAGCAAGATGAACCATCAGAAGTAAAAAAGCAATGAGAAAGCCATATAAACCGAGCAGTGCTGATAAAGCTATAAATAAATATCTTGTTAGAGTAAAGGCAGATATTAGGTTATAATCGGGTATTGCAAAGCTTGATATTGCAGTAAGTGCAACAATAATAACAATCATAGGACTAATTATTTTTGCATCTACTGCTGCTTGTCCTATTATAATTCCTCCAACTAGACCTATAACATGCCCTATGGCTCCTGGAATCCTGATCCCAGCTTCTCGAAAAAGCTCAAATGCAAGTTCCATAATAATAATTTCAACAACAGTGGTGAATGTGATGCCTTCTCTTGAGGCTGCTATAGAAATGGCAAAGGGTGTGGGAAGCATGGCTGTTTGAAAGTTAAGGGTAGCTATATAAAGCCCTGGCAAAGTAAACGCTAAGAAAGAAACAAGATATCTAAGTAACCTTGTATAGCTCATAATGTGCCATCTTTGATAATAATCTTCAGAGGCTTGATAAAAGCTATTCAGTGTAGTGGGAACGATAATAGCAGCAGGAGAATTGTCAACAATAATGGCAACCTTCCCCTCAAGCAAACTAGAAGCTACCTTGTCTGGTCTTTCTGTAGCTTGGGTCTGGGGAAATGGACTCTTCCAACTATCCTCAATAAGCTGCTCAATATAGCCGCTATCATATATTGCATCAATCTCATACTTGTTTAGTCTTCTAAAGACCTCTTCAAGTAGTTCTGGTTTTGCAATATCTTCTACATACATTACCGCTATGTCTGTGCGACTTCTTGTGCCAAAACTGATCATCTTTACTTTAAGTTTTGTATCTCTTATACGTCTTCTTACTAATACAGTGTTAAAGCGTATGGTTTCAGTAAAACCATCTTTAGGCCCTCTAACTACTGACTCAGATTCTGACTCAGCAATTCCTCTAGCTGGCCATCCTCTTGTAGCCATAACAATTACCTTTTCACTTTTATCTACAAATAGAGCTGTATCTCCTGACAGGATTGCTTTTATTGCATCATCCATTTTATCTACTTCCTTAATATCAAAGGTAGCAGAAAAATGTTGCATAACAATCTCTGTAGGTGTTTTATCACTTTGAAGAATTTCTCCATTTAAGTTTTTGTAGTCAATAATACGTGTTAGGAAAAATTCTTCTATCGTGTTTCGGTTAACCATACCATCTATATACACACCATATATTTTTATGGGCTGCATACCCCCTATTTCAACTTTTCTTTTGACCACGTCCATACAGTCTTTAAAAAGTATTTCTATATTTTCAATATTTTTATCAAGCTCCTTAAATATAGGAAGGGTAATCTCATTTTCTATGCCATGAAATGGTCCTTCAGCTGTTATTGTCATTTGCTGTTTGTTATTATGTTTCATATCCCTCTCCTTATAAAAACGAAATGATATAGGATGCGACTGCAAAAAAGATGTAAAAATATCCTGATAGTTTTACGAATTTGGATTCACGATCCATTTCATAGATTTCTTTAAGATTGATGCTTTGTATGCATACCATATAAATTCCTATAAGAAGCATCATAAGTACACTATAAATTGAAAAAATGTTTTGCATGTGAGACATAGGATAACCCCTTGCTTACTTATTTTTATCTCTAACATTATTTGCAATTTACAAAAAAATATCCCTGCCATATGATTCCTATTGGAAAGGCAGGGATATTATACTCTTTATTTTTATTTAATTTTTTATTTCACAAACATGTATTCAATACTATTTTCTGAAAATGCAATAGCAAAGGCAATTCTATCATTTTGACGAAGTGGATAGAGCTTTCCTGCTATGATCTTACTACCGTTTAGGTAAGTTCCATTTCCAGATCCTAAATCACAAAGATAATAGTCATCTCCACGTTTTTCTATTTTAGCATGGATCTTGCTAATAGGCTTAATCTCTGAGCCAAATTCAATCGTTGACTGTTGATAGCCTAAAGATTCATCATGTCTACCTATAGTACACACACCGCCCTCAAAACTCAAAGGAATTTGTCTTGGAAGATTGTATTTACTATTTTCTTTTACCCTATTTAATACAGGCTCGCCTGTTGTATCTGGCACAAGTTGATTTGGTAGCACATCTTCATGATTTGCATAAGCTGAAGAATCTTTGCTCCCTTTAGTTTGAGCTGAAAACATTGTTTCAAATAAATTTCTTTTCTTAGCATTTGACTTAAAGGTTGATGTTGGTGGTTTTTCAGCAAGAGCACTATGCACTACTGGTTTAGGTCTTTCCTCAGTCTGTTCTGCAGGTTCTACCTGCGAAAAACTGGGAGTGGATGTCTTTGTTGTTTCATTTTGCTTAGTAAGCTCTAAATTTTTTTTAACGCTATTTGTTTGACTAGCGGTTTGTTGATTAGTGGTTTGTTGATTAGTGGTTTGTTGATTAGCGACCCTCCCATTAGGAGCGGGCTGGCTAGGTGTTAATTGGTTTGTTACCTGACCACTAGGCTGTGGTTGACTAGGTGGTTGCTGCCCAGGAGTTGGTTGACCAGAAAGTGCCTGCTGCGTCTCTACATTTTTAACAACATCAAGTCTTGATGCAAAAGAATTCCCTTGATTAGGCGTTTTTCCCGCTCCACCACGAAGTCTTGATTCAAAGCTTGATCTGCCTTCTGATTTTTGCCCAGGCGCAGGTGGTACTGGTGGTACTGGTGGTACTGGTGGTGCTGCTTGTGGGGGCACTGGTGGTGTTGCTGGAGTAGCTTGTGGCGTAGGTGGTACTGGCGGTGCTGCTTGCGGTGGCACCGGTGGCACTGCTGAAGCAGCTTGTTGTTGTGGCACTGGTGGCACTGGTGGCACTGGTGGCACTGGTGGTACTGCTGCACTGCCTTGTGTTGTATCATCTTTTTTAACAGTCTCTGGGTTTGCTTGTGCTCCTGGCTGCTTAGATGTAAAACGTGCACCTCTTTGCTGAGGCTGTTCTACAATATCCAGTGCATAAAGTGCCTTTTCACGCATTGTTGCAAACTCAACGAGCATTTCTTTTATTTCATTAATAGAAAAGGTAGGCTTGTAAAAATATTTGTAAAGCCTAAGCTGAATGTCTCCTCCACTTGAACTATCACATTTTTCTAGAACAGAGATAAAAAACTGCTTAATATCTGTTTCTTTGGATTGATAACTTTTTAATGGTATGTAAATAAGGCTAAGTTTTTTTGATTCTTTATCAATATAAACATATTTTGCATCAAAATAAAAACCTGTATTTTTCAAGAACCAGTCTTCACATTCCTCAATCCAAAAAATTGTATTACTATACATTTCAAGCACATCATCAATCAAAAGATTACCCGCAAATCTTTCTAGGTTGATTGTATTTTCAGGAATCTTATAAGTTATGCTTGTATCTTTATTTTTTTCTGGGTCAAGAGCTATAATAAACTCTGGCTTTGCCCATTTAAGAGCTTTATAGGATATTTTATCAATTTCGTCTTTGTTATCTATATCAAATGCTAAGTAATTACTACCACTTTCAGAATATGACTTAAAGTCGATCATAAACTTTGTCATTACAAATTTCCCCCCTATATCGATCATTATCTTAATGTGCTTAGTTCGTTAGTTAACGATGCACTACTTGTTGATTATGTAGTTTTGTGCTATTACTTCGCACATTTCCAAAGGATCCTCCATACTTAATTCATCAATTCGGCTAATAACTTCTATACCTGTACTGTTATCAGCACTAGCACTACGATTCATAAGTAACTTTAACTTAGATCTAATAGGGCCTACGATATCCTCTGACATTAAAAATTTGTTTACTTTATGCATGGTTGTTGCATTATCTCTTGCAACAACAATAACCTTGTCTGCTAAATTAAATAGACATCGGTTAATACTGGAAAGTCCTGTACTTGTATCAATGAAAACAGCATTAGAAATACCACCTTCAGTTAATCTTTCAACAAGTGCTGTAATCTGTTCCTCAGTTATTGTTCTTAATACATTAACATCTTTAAACTGAGAAAAATACATAACACCTGTTTTAATATCCACTTGTTTTGCTTCATTTATTCTAAGTTCCTGTATTTTTGCTTCATTAATCTTAAATTCTGTTTCTCTTTTCTTTGAAAACTCAGAAAGTACGTCCCCAATACCGGCTCCTTCTCTTGGTCTAAAGTAGAAGTGCGTGCTTTCAAAATCTTCTAAGTTAAGATAAAAGGCTTTTTTGCCCATCTTTGCATAAGCAATAGCCATGGATAAGGCAACTGTTGTTTTCCCAACGCCTCCAGCTGGTGAATAAACACAACAGATTGTCGGCTGATTACTTTTCGCTTCTTCATATTCCTTTGCAATATACTCAATAATGTTAGTAATTCGAGTAAACTTATTAATTACTCGTATTTCTACCTCTGGCATATGCTGAACTTCATCTTCATCTTTAAGAAGGACACTGAGTATAACATTTTTGTATGTAATTGTCTCATCATACAAATCTGGTGCACAAAGAAGTATATCATATTTCTTTTTCTTTAAAGCATCACTCAGTTCATCTTTATCTGTATACTTAAGTATATTATATGTTCCCACTTCTTTTTTTTGTATATACTGCTCAAGTCTTTCAATATACTCACTATCAGTATCAGCTATAATTAAATTCATTGCCATCTAATAATCACCTCATCCATTCTTTGTATTTATTAATGTCTGGAAGGAAACCCCCATTATTCCCCAAACTTGCTTATGAATAACAATTGTATGGTTTACTATTATTAATTATCTTTATATTATATATTAAATGCAATTAAAAATAAATGTATTATCATAAATTTGATAAATATACTATAATAATAGAAGTTTATTTGGATTTCATAGTCATTTTTACCAAATACATTCTGTGTTTATTCATTTAATCGCCAATATAATTTTGTTAAATTGTAGATTTTAATGGCTAAGTCATCTGTAAGGGCATTTTTTTTCATACGCCATACCCAATTCCCATGCGTCGTGGAAGGCCTATTCATCCTAGCTTCATTTCCAAGTCCAAGAAAATCTTGCATTTGTGTAATGGCTAGATCTGCTACACTACTCCATGCCCCCCTAATAAATCCCCAATAATATCCCTCCTCCTTTGATAAATTAAGATAGCTCGTTGCATGCAT
Source organism: Bacillota bacterium (assembly GCA_023410675.1). GTDB lineage: Bacteria > Bacillota > Clostridia > Lachnospirales > Cellulosilyticaceae > JAEYPM01. The sequence continues at coordinate 59,071 of JAEYPM010000110.1, forward strand.
CACTTCACTCCTATCTCCTGTTTTTTGTATCCATCCCATAACGGTATCATTGTCATGAGTGCCTGTATACACAACACAATCATGTGTATATTGATGTGGCAGATAATCACTTGCTTCATTCACAGAAAATGCAAACTGTAAAACCTTCATTCCAGGAAAACCTGTTTCTTTTTTAAATTCTTTAACCTCCTTTGTTAAGTAACCTAGATCCTCAGCAATAACATTAATATTGCCAAGCTCTTTTTCTATTTGTTTAAAAAGTTCACTTCCTACACCTTTTGCCCACCTTCCTGAAGATGCATCTTTGTCTCCAAAAGGTACTTCCCAATAAGACTCAAATCCTCTAAAATGATCTATTCTAATCATATCATAAAGCTTAAGACTTTCACTAATTCTATGGATCCACCATCTATAATCTGTATTTTTAAGATAGTCCCAGTCATATACAGGATTACCCCATAACTGACCTGTTGTTGAGAATGCATCTGGTGGACATCCAGCCACTACTATTGGCCTTTTATCTTTATCTAATTTAAAAAGCTCAGAATTTGCCCATGTATCACTGCTATCTGCTGCAACATAAATAGGAATGTCCCCTATTATTTTGATACCAAGGTTATTGACATATTTCTTTAGCCTATCCCACTGTTTAAAAAACACATATTGAATGAAAATCCAGTAATTGATCTCATCCTCTAATAATACTGTGTAAGCCTCAACTGCCTCTTTCGTTCTAAGGCGAATATTCGGTTCCCACTCCTGCCAGCTAAGCAACTTGTGTTTAGTCTTTACTGCCATATAAAGGCTATAGTCTTCTATCCATAACGCTTTTTCTTTTCTGAAGTTTAAAATTTCGTCATCTAGCTTTCCCTTACTTTTTTCATAAGCTATGCGTAGTATCCAAAACTTTGTATTAAAAAGTCTAGAATAATCAACTGCTTCGTGTTGTTCATTACAAATACACTTTTCATAATCTTGCTTATTTAAAAGTCCATCTTCTTTCAAAAGATCAAAGTCTATAAAATAAGGGTTGCCAGCAAATGCCGAAAAACATTGGTAAGGCGAATCACCATACGAAGTATGACCTAAAGGAAGAATCTGCCAATAGCCAAGTCCCGCCTTTTTTAAAAAATCTGCATATTCATAGGCTTCTTTCCCAAGTGTACCTATACCATAATCACCTGGTAAAGATGATATATGCATAATAACGCCACTGCCTCTTTTCATGATGCCACTCCTTAGAAAATTCTAAATAACACACGAATATCAACGAATTCATAGAGCATAGTCTATCTACATATGAATTCCAATGAATCTACATAGCATTGAACAATGACGTGTAGATTCGAATGAATTCACATAGTATAATCTATATTCATATGAATTCCAATGAATCTACATAGCATTGAACAATGGCATGTAGATTCTATATATAGTATATCATCTTTTTATCATTTTATCATAGTGTTATTTATAATATTTACTTCAATTAACCGCTGTGTTAATATTAAGAATATAATGCAAATATAATAAGGAAAGGACGTATTGTGAATGAAAAAATTAAAATATCTAAGTATTATCTTATGTATTGTTTTAGCATCTGTTAATAGTGTTTACTGTTTAAGCACGAATGAGTGGGTCGCACAAAAAGCTCCTTATAAAATCATCATCAACAACAAATCATTTACGACAGATAAGCCTATTGTTACCATCAATGGTACCACTTATCTGCCATTAAGAGCTATTGGCGAGGCACTAAGTGTTCCCATCAACTGGAATAGTGGAGAAAAACGTGTAGAAATAGGAAAACCTAGTCAAAAAGCTACTGCTAATGTATCAGCTACGCAGCCTAAAACTTCATCTAAAAGTCAATATGTAGCTAAAAAAGCACCTTACGCAATCATGCTTGAAGGCAAAGAATTTAAGACTTCCAAGCCTATTGTTACTGTTGATGGAACGACTTATCTTCCTTTAAGAGCCATTGGTGAAGCGTTAAATGTTCCTATTAACTGGAATGCATCTAAAAGGCAAGTAGAAATTGGAAAGCCAAAAGATGTGGCTGCTCCCACTGCAGTATCTAATAGAGAATTTTCAGTAGGCACTTGGCGCATAGATGACGATGCCCCTATGGGTGTTTATGATATTGTGCGTATAACCGACGTTGCCTCAATCCTTATAAAAGACAATCACGGCAAACCTTTTGTATCTACTAACTATCGTGATAACATAACTGATGGTACTACACTTAAAAATGTGGTGCTTGATAAAGACTATGTCGTTCAAGTTGATGCTGGAAAAGTTAAACTTGTATTTAAGCAAAATATTGTAAGTTCTTCTATCTCTTCTGCAGCAGAGTATGACCATCTATTGAGTTACTTTAAGAAGTTTTTCCCAAGCTATTTAGATTCATATAAGATGGATATCAAGCCTTCTGCTCGTCTTGTAGATGGCAACATTTCTTATGAACTTAAGTATCCAAATTCTGATCTTAAATACTATACAGCATCTGGATATTTCTATCTTTCTATTGTGGGTAGCAATGCTTCAGCAGTTCAGCACAAACATACATACATGTATAAAGATGATGCATGGCAGCTACTTAAAAAAGAATATAAAAGTCCTGTGACAGGAGAATGGACGACGTGTACTGATGCTGATTATTGTAAGTAATGTTAGTTTGAACGGATAAATTCCATAATCGTATCGCGCTGTGTTTGTATATGCTTTGCAGCAAGGTCTGAAGCTAAATCTTCATCTCTTGTCTTAAGTGCTTCTAAAAGCTGTAAATGCTCTCTTTTTACAGACTCAGGTTCTTTGATATTTTTCAGATAGGCAATACGATACCTATGAACTTGCTCACTCATGTTTCCAAAAAGCTGGGTGAGCTTTTCGTTTTGGCTTGCAGCAAAAATGGTTTCATGAAATGTAACATCTTTTTTAATCATCGTTTCAATATCTTGCTCCTTGGCTGCAAAATCATATTCTGCTATGGCAAGCTGTAGTTTTAAAAAGGCTCTCTCATCCATTCTTTTACAGGCTAACTTTGCTGCTAAAGACTCTAAGGCTTCCCTTACTTCAAGCACATCCTGTATATCCTTTTCAGTAAAGTGTGCAACCTGTGCTCCTTTTCTGGCTACCATAACAACCAAACCTTCTAGCTCTAATTTTCTAATAGCCTCCCTAACAGGTGTTCTGCTAACTCCTAGTTTTTCTGCAAGTTGTATTTCCATAAGCCTTTCTCCTGGCTCAAGCTCTCCTGACAGTATCGCCTTCCTCAGTGTTTGAAACACAATATCTCTTAATGGTAAATATTGATTTATCTGAATTGCGTTGTTTTCATCTAGCATTCCCAAACAATCCTCCTTTAGTTTCTTGAGTACGTAGTAGTGACATATACCTCTCTAAAATTACGGTTAAATTTAAAATGTTTTGCTGCTTTTAGTGCCTTATCATAGTTCCTAAATAACGCAAATACAGCACAACCACTGCCGCTCATCAAAGAATTAATTGCCCCTTGCTCTATCATCTCTTCTTTTATTTCTTGTATTTCTTGATGCATAGGTATTGTAACTGTTTCGAGCACATTAACCATATTCATAGCTACTTGATCTAAATCTCTTTTTTTGAGTGCCTCTAGCATTTGAGTGGTATTTGGATGCTCACTAATCTTATCTAGGTCTAAATTTTTGTATATCTTTGCTGTTGAGACACTAAAAGAAGGTTTGACAATCAATAACGGTGCGTTATGTATACCATGTACAGTAGTAAGTTTTTCTCCTACACCTCTAGCTAAAGCAGTTCCTCTCATGATACAAAAAGGAACATCTGCTCCTAAGCTAAGCCCCATCTCCATAAGCTCTTTTTTGCTCAGTTTCATACCAAATAATTTGTTAAGCCCTACAAGAGCTGCTGCTGCATCCGCACTTCCGCCTCCAAGCCCTGCACCAACAGGGATTTTTTTATTGATAGATACAGCAATCCCTTGATTGCTATTTATCCTTTCTAAAAAAAGCTTAACTGCCTTATAAACAATATTACGTTCATCTGTAGGAAGCCATGTATAATTGCAGTCTAGTCTTACAACTGGAGCTTTTATCTTTTTGATTGACAAAGTATCTTGCAAATTTATTGACTGCATAATCATCTCGAGCTCATGATACCCATCTTCTCTTTTCCCTATGACATCCAACGTCAGATTTATTTTTGCCTTTGCTTTCACTAAAATGGACTGCATCTCTAACGCCCTCACTTTTATATGGTATATTGTTCTATTATACGTGAATTAAAAAGTTAAAGTCAAGAAAATGTATCTGATGTATACAAAATCCATATAGGTAATTTTATACTGATTTTACATGCTAATTTACTTATTAATAGTGAAATTTATTGTTTTCTATGGTACAATAGCTTTAATATTCTAATCAAATGAGGTGAGGGAATGCAATTATCGGTAGTTTATTTAACAGACCTCTGCGACAAAAAATATCCTTATGTTGTAGAGCTTTCTGTCAAAGAGGGGAACGATTCCATTAAGGTGTTTTATCTTGATGATAAAGACCTACTGGATCAAAAAAATCTTTTAATCGACTATGATACGTTTATTAAAAAACAACAGGAAATTGTCTGTTTTGAAAAATATTTCAATAGACATCCACAAGTTAGAATCCACGTTCCAAAAGATAAGCTCATTGAAATACCAAATTTAATAGAGAATGTTACAAAGATTATTACAGGCAAATATGAAAACTATAATAAAGTGGTTGAAATAAGGGGAAAATTTAGGAAAAGGGTTGAGGATAGACTTACAGAACAGTTTGATATTCAGAGTACATATAAATTTAGCAAAGACAACTACATGTAGTTAAAGCAACAGCTCTTCCTTCTGGAAGAGCTGTTTTTTGTCATTTATTGAGCTAAATTTTCATTTTTAACTATCAAAATCTTTTGACCAGAATGAAGTGGATCTGCAAGTTCTAGACCATTAAGCTCTTGAATATCCTTTACAGTAGTATTATATTTTTTAGCAAGTTCCCATAAGGTATCCCCTTGTTTTACTAAATAAACTGTAATGCTTGGATATTTTTCCAAATCCTCCTTAGACATGTCAGTTACATCAATTTGTTCTAAAGTAGGAAGGGTATCTTGCGAATAACCTTCAACCATATAATCTAGGAGATAGTCCACCATTACTTCTCCCCTTGTTTGATTAATAACCTTGATATCTCTTACAATGACTCTTGGAATAATAATCATTTTTTTATTAATACCAATCGCCTGTACTTCTTGGCTAAAAGGTATAATATTGGTCACCGTATCAATTTTACTTGCACCTTCTTTTGAAATAAAAATTATTTTTGTTTCTAACATCCCTTTAATTGTCAGCTTGTCATCTTCTGGTTGTTTTTCTTCAATAATGGGTTTCATGCAAACGCTAAATATTTGATTGTTCTCTGGTGTTGTATTTTCTAACGTAAGCACTTCTTTCTTAGGTACACTGACATTACTTTTAGCTATTAAATTCATGTACTCTAAGTTCTTTTGGGTGGTTTGTATTTTTTTACCAGGGCAATAAACATCTTTGATCACCTTTTCTGTAAGTCTATCATAAGTTGTATATCTTGCTACAACAATAAATTCCGCTTCAACTACCCTATCTTCTCCATCATAATCAGGCGTTACTTGCATATAACTTGGGGATACATCTAAAATGCAGTCCCAATAAATCTCACTATCGTTTTTCCTTACTTCAATGTTTCCCGCAAAAGGCACTCTTTGACTGACAATATCTATGGCTTCTTCTGAATCAGCAGGCTTATAAAGTATGGTTGCCTCTATCATACCATTATAGGCAATCTCTTCATCTGTCCTTTTGATCTGCTCATCATGAATTTTAGTATCTACCTTTAAGATTTCTCCAATACTTGGTTTCCCTTTAGATAATGTTATATCTTCTTTTATTATGATTTTTTCTTCTCTAGATACATCCACCTTAGTCACTTCAAGCTGCTCTTCTCTGGTTTGAATAGGTAACTGACTTGAAATATCCGTAATAATCGTTGCTTCATTGAATCGAGCAGCACTTAGCTGCATCTGAAGAATCGTCTTTACATTGACTTTTCTTTCATTAAGTATGTTCCAGCTTATATGTTCTATGTTATAATCAAAATCAACTCTTTGGTCTCTTTCTAACCCTTCCATAATAACAAAATCTTCTATTGGTATACTGCCCTTCATGGTATAGATCGTATTTGGATCATTACCTGTTAAATATAATATAGATATGTCTATTTGCCCTTTATAAGTTGCCCTGTCCTCTGATACATCCACTTGATTAATATCTATTTTGCCATCTAGTTGCAATACTCTTTGAATGTCAGGTTTTCCATCTGGAACAATAAGGTCACGTTCTTTAACAACCTGAACATTTTCTCTTTTGGTCATTTCATTTAACACAATTGGCTTTTTGATTAGCTCTACTGACATCTAAAATTCCCCTCCCAATATAACATCCTTTATACACTTCTCAAAATTGGACTAACTTTTCTACTTTTATATATATTCTTAGGGGGGAGAGATTATTCATAAGATAACAGGACTATTTACGCTTAATAAGATTAAGTCCTAAAATAAAAGAGCCAACAGCAAACATAATGACACCTAATACCGCAATGAAAAGTGGTCCTACTGCATACAGAATGACTCCAACTAAAAACAAGGCTGAGCTTACCTTATTAAATTCTTTTGAACGTAAAAGTGTGATACCAAAGAGAAGTACGCCTAAAGTAATAATAATTATAAAAAGTGTAAAAAATACTGAAACTATAGGATGTGAAATTAAAATCTCATCACGAATAATGCCAATAGATGATTCATCAGCAACGAGAACAGGGTAAATAAAAATTTCCCAAGTTAAAGATGCTATTTGAAGAATATAAGCCAATGAGATGCATATATAGCCTATAAATCCAATCCAACCTGATTTTTCATATAATCTGCTATAAATTGCAGTAAATCCAAAAACCATGAGAATCACCCCTATAAAAGCAAGTGTGCAAATCCATATCCAGTTAGGATTACTTACCCACATAGAGAAATCTGCTGATTCATCTCTCACAGGCAAGAGTATATTAAAACTTATAGCATATGACATAATCAAAAAGGCTCCTAAAATAATAGAAATCCCACCAAATTTTTGCAATGTTTTTAAATTCATTTTATGCCTCCTTAATAGACTTAGATAATTATTAAGAACAATCTTAACATTTATATTGTTCTAACACAATAGATTGTAACTCTTTATGAAGAAAAAAGGGAAAGAACTATGTCTTCCCCAGTTTTCGAAAAGTTATGTTATTGCATCGAACTCATTGGTATTGTATTGCCTATATAGCTTAATAATCTATCTTGAAATTCTTCCATTGTATCGTTAAAAATAGGCTTACGCAGTTCTGCCTCTATCTGCTCCATTGTCATCAGATCTATGTCAAAGTTCTCTATATTGATATTATCTGCGTCTGTACTATATTGATTTTCATTATCGGCATTTCCATCTTCTTCATCCATTACCATTTGCAACTTATCTGTTTCATCAGTTTCTTTAGAATTAACGGGAATAATTGTTCCGCCTTTTCTAAGCTTACCAAGCACTTCATAGCCACCCATCCCTTTATAGTTGGTAATTGTATACTCCAGTGCCTCTGGAACACCCATCACCTTGTAAAAAGGGCAAAACGCAACTTTCTCTGCAACAAATACTGGGTCTAACGCATGAATCAAAACGCGTGCTGGCGAAGCTGCAAAATCTGCACCCGCTTCCAAGAGCTTTTCAAAGTAGGACTGACAAGCTCCTGCTATAATCACTAATCCTCCTTGTGGTTTATTAACTTCTCTTACTTTCTCTACCGCCTCAATAAAGTACTTTGAATTCTTGTATTTGGTAACATCTTTGAGATTTTTCACATTCTTCCCCAAAGCATCATGTCCTGTAAGTACCAATATATCAGGTGAATGTTTTTTAACTAAATCAATCACTTTTTTGGGCTGTTCTGATTCGGGAACATGTTCTCCTATAGCTGGTATACCTAATGATTTGTAATACTTAAGGCATAGGTTAAGATAAAAAGGGTCTCCATCTAAATGCAGCACTTTACCAATACGCTCAAGGGTAGGTGGCAATCCTTTTTTTAACAATTCTCTTTTTTTAATAATTTTCTCTACATTTTCTTGGACTTTATTCATAATCGCTGCTTCATTATTCGTAAGACGCATGCCATTTACAGGCTGAAGATCTGACAATGGAGCATCTGTTATCAGTCTATATGTGATTCCTTTGAGTCTCGCAACATGTGCTGGTGAAATATATGTTATACGAAATAGTATATCTTTTCCATAGGACAGTCTAACAACATAATCTCCTACACGATACATAGGCTGAGCACCTCTTTATCAATCATTTAGTCTTATCTTATGTGTATTAGCATCCCAGTCTGTCCTATACCAAATTTTATCTTAATTTATTCTATTTGTTTTCTTTTATACTATTATTGTTGTTTCACTATAAGCATATAAAAATAGTCATGAGAGGTGCTTGTTTCATCAACTAAAATAGTTGTTGTATAGGTTTCATAGCCTTCTTTAGAAAAAGTTATCGTATAACTACCTACAGGCAAGTTCATCTTAATCGGCGTCTGTCCTTGCTTTACCCCTTTTATGAAAACATCTGCACCTTTTGGCTCTGTATCTACATTAACTGTCTTAAGCTTATTTCCCTGAGAAGTTTGAGTTTCTGAATTAGTGCTTGTGCTTTCCGAAGTAGAAGTTTCTGACTCAAGGGGTTCTAAAGCTACCTTCAAGGTAACTATTTCTTGTTCTAACAGGACCCTTCCACGCCAAGGCTTATGTCCTGTTGCTGTAACTTCTATAGCATAATCCCCATGTTCAAGTTCTATCGTTCTATCCCATGAATAAGTCTTATTATCAATATTAATAAAGTACTCTTCTGCAGTATTTGTTACCACTACTCTTAATTTGCTATAAGACTTCTTAACATCATCTGCTAAAAACTCATAAGTTTCTCCTGGCTTAACAATGATCTCTTTTGCTATGGGTTTATAGCCTTTCATCGAAAGAAGAATTTTATTTTTACCTGCTGGAATAGGTATGGGATCTCCAATTTGTTCAAGTGGAATCATAGTATTCCAATTGATCTCCAAGGTTCCCTCTAAAGTAGGCAATTCTCCTAATGATAAACGTGCCTGCTTTTCTAATACTTTTATACTCCATATCTTATTTTCAACACCACTTATATAAAGCTTATCATACTGACCAAGTGAATCAATATTAATCCGTTTCCCTTTTTCATCTTGTACAAAAACATAGTCAACATAGTGATACACTTTTTCATCTATAGTCACAATTCTACTTGAAAAATCAATGGCATCGCTGACTACATTATCCATTTCCCATATTTCATCACTCATATGAATTTCTATAATTTTATCTTGATTTGGCTCATAAACAAGTTTAACGATATCTCCCTCTTTTATATTAACAAGCGGCATTATCTTCCCATGCTCATTGACTACTTTAATATCACTCGTCAACTTTTTAACTGATTTTTGATTATTATTTATATCGAGCACAGTTATTTCATTGACCTTTATATTTGTAACAAGCACCAAGATATCTGTAGTATAACTTGTACGTTCTTTTTGCTTTTCTTTTTCCTGTACGTTTACCCTTTGTGTTGACTCTTCATTTCTAGCTCCGCTTCCTGATCCATTCCCTGATATATAATTAACACCCCAGAGCATAACGATCATGAGGACTATGAACCCTATAACAGTTGTTATGATCATTGTATAGACAAACTGCTTGTTGTTTCTTTGCATACCTTACCCCTCACTTTTAACCAGTATCTTTGATTCATCCTATAGGTTTATTTTAACTTGCTAATATGAAAAGTCAACAAAGAGGCATGAATCCTTGACACAATAAATCAGGCTCTCTTTAGATAGGCAAGTTTTACCTTTCACTTGTCTATCTAAAGAGAGCCTATCATTATTGGATTTGTTCATTCTATTAACGATATTTGTTTTGAGCAAATCTAATACGATACACTTAATACCTTAAATGTTATCCTTATCATTTTTCAATAGTAATTTGTTTTGTTTCACTATCATAGTCTACTTGAGCTCCTAGCATCTCACTTACAAAGCGCAAAGGTACAAAAGTATATCCTGGTGGCTGTATCATTGGATTACTATCTATCTTCATTGTATTTCCATTATAAATCACTACATTTGATCCAATAGTTAAGATAATTTCTGTATTCTCATCCTGAATTATAATTTGCCTTGTCTCTGAAAGCCATGTAACTTCTGCTCCTAGTGCTTCACTAATAAAGCGAAGAGGAACCATGGTTCTACCAGTCGTCTTATCTACAAAAGGTGCTATACCAAACCTCTGTACTTGATTGTCTACAAAAATTTCTTCACTATTTAATGTCAGTAAGATATTCTTTTTTGGAGCATCGTTTTGCTGATTCGTAGTCGTATCATCCTGTGTAGTTGTATTACCAGTATTAGAAGTTGTACTACTAGAGCTTGAACCACTATTATCAGAACTTGAATTCCCTTCATCTTCTTTCTTATATGGTGTAACTCTATTTGATAACTCTGACTCTGGTCCTTCTCCATCTACATGTATCGCCCTTACTGTGAACCTATAGCTTACACCGTTTGTCAACCCTTTCACTGTAATGGTTGTATCAGTTCCTGTTGCTGTAATATTGCCAGGTACTGATGTTACTGCATACCCTATTATTGAACTTCCTCCATCACTTGTTGGTGGTGTAAAACTAACTTTCGCTCGCCCATCTCCTGCTACCGCGGTTACATTTGTTGGTGCTGTACGTGCTTCTGGTTCTGAATCTGATTGTTTAGTAGGTGTTACTTGATTGGATAAGGCTGATACTGCCCCTGCACCTACTGCATTTATTGCTTGTACCTTAAACTGATAGGTAACACCATTTGTTAACCCTGTTATTGTTATTGTTGTTCCAGCTCCTGTTGCTGTTATATTTCCTGGTACTGATGTTACTGTATATCCTGTTATTGCACTTCCTCCATTGTTTGTTGGGGCTGTGAAACTTACTGTTGCCTGTCCATCTCCTGCTACTGCTGTTACATTCGTTGGGGCTCCTGGCACCTCTGGTTCTGGATCTGGATCTGGTGCTTTTGTAGGGGTTACCGCATTAGATAAGTCTGATTCCGCCCCATTTCCTGCTTCATTTATTGCTTGTACCTTGAACTGATAGGTAATACCATTTGTAAATCCTGTTACTGTTATTGTTATTGTTGTCCCACCTCCTGTTGCTGTTATATTTCCTGGTACTGATGTTACTTTATATCCTGTAATTTCACTGCCTCCATTGTTTGTTGGGGCTGTAAAACTTACTGTTGCCTGTCCATCTCCTGCTACTGCTGTTACATTTGTTGGAGCTCCAGGTGCCTCTAGTTCTGGCTCTGGATCTGGTGCTGCAGTAGGTGTTACTCCATTTGACAAGCCTGATTCTG
>JAEYPM010000084.1 GCA_023410675.1 Bacillota bacterium
TACGATACCTCCTATGATTTTATTGTTTTGCGATTGCCAGTCGCTATCATTCTATCATAGGAGATATTTTTTGTTCAGAGCTAAAGCCATTTTGCCCACTGGCATAGCCAGTGGTTATCTAAGCAAATAAAAAAAGTGTACGAAAGAGCCTTTTCTTTGCTTTTTCATACACTTTATACTATTACCTCATCTCACTTATTTTACCTTTTTAAGAACATAATACTTAGGCTCCATACCTCTATACACATAATCCCCATTTTTCCACTCATAAAACATATAGGTTTCCCCATGAATTTCTTTTATTTCGCATTGTGATGCAGTCTTGCCTGTATCGTCAATGATTAAGTCCTGTGTCCACCTTTGAACAAATGTCCCATTACTATTTATATAGGTATCCTCTCCACCTTCATTGATCCTAATCTCCAAAAGGAATAAATCTAACTGAAATCTTCTTTTCTGAGGATTAAAGTCTTCTATCTTTTCAACAAAATCTACAGATTGCCATTCCCCTATCATGCTTGGATTATTGATAAAAGGATAATCTACTTTATCTTTTCTTGCCTCAACCTTATAGTCTGAATAATCTAGAGAATCAACCTTTTCCATAACAACGTATGAAAGTTTTTCATCATAAATAATATATTGTATATCTTTATACTCAAAAAACAAATATTTTTTCCCACCAATTTCTCTAATTTCATATGCTCCAGCCGTTTTATCTAGCTTATTAAGAATCATTCCTTTTGTCCAGCTCAAACTACCTTCACATAGAGGTCCTCCTTGACTACTAGTTAAGATTTTCCCTCGATCTACAAAAGCTATCTCAAATTCATCATCATTCTTAACCTCTTGGGGATTAAAATCACTTATATTTTCAACAACATCTACCTGTCTCCACTTTCCAATGACCTCCTGATCATATTTAAACTGGTAATCTGTTTTGTCAATCTTTCTATAATAACTTGCAACGCCAACTGTAAAAAAAAAGAGTATTGTAAGAACTGCTACTAATGGCATAATTAATCTCTTTTTGCTTTTCACTTTGCTCTCAGATCCACTATCAGACTTCTTATACATATGCCATACATCTTCAAAATCAAGGGATGGATTGTGAAGTTCAAGCTTTTTCTCCATAAGATCATGTAAATTAATATCACTTTGATTCATAATAAACACCCCCTAAACTTACAACTTTGTTTGCTTGCTTTCCTATACTTTTTCTAAGCACATTAAGTGCTGCATTCAGTCTGGATTTGCATGTTCCTTCTGGGATCCCTAGTACTATAGCCACTTCTCTTAGCTTCATTCCTAAATAAAAATGTAGAACAATAATCTCTTTTCCCTTTTGAGATAACTTACAAACCTCATGCCATAAGGCTTCTGCCTCTTCATTTGCAACAAAGTCTGTTTCTATCATCTCTTTGCACACTTCATTTGGTATTTCATGGGTAAAACTCAGCCATTTTTGTTTTCTTAAAATATTTCTTGTTATATTTAAAGTGATTTTATATATCCATGGACGAATAGGCTTTGTATGATCAAAACTGTCATATTTACTATAAACTTTTAAGAATGTCTCTTGTGTAATGTCATCTGCAAACTCTTTTGAGTTCGTTAAAAACATGGCTACTCTAAAAACATATTGTGCATGCTCTTTAAAAAGACTTTCTGCCACTTCCTTGCTTATTTGCTTGAACAACCATTTTTCCTCCTTCTTGTAACTTAAAAGATAATTGCATCCTTCACTTTATATACACACTAAGGTTCATTTTAGTTCGCCTATTCTGAAAAATAAATACTTATATTAATCGTATCTTTTACTCGTGCTTTAGTCAAACGATTTAAACTTTTTTAAATAGTAGAAAGTGTACAAGGAACTTTTGTGCTTCCTCGTACACTTTCTATTATTACTTCATATCATTTATTTCACCTTTTTAAGAACATAATACATAGGATCCATGCCCCTATATATATAATCTCCACTTTTCCACTCATAGAACATATAGATTTCGCCATCAATTTCTTTTATTTCACATCGTGATGCAGTTTTATCTGCCTCGCTAATTATTAAGTCTTTTGTCCACTTTTCAGCATATTCCCTATCACTATTCATCATAGTGAATAAAACTTCTCCTCCTTCATTGATTTTAAAGCCCTTAAGGAATAAATCTGACACCCAGCTTTTTGCCTGAGGATTAAAGTCATCTATTTTTTCAACAAAATCTACGGATTGCCATTCTCCTATCATTCTTGGATTATCAATAAAAGAATAGTCTATTTTATCTTCCTTTGCTGTAGGCTTATAATCTAAATAATCTTTAGAATCGACCTTTTCCAAGACATAGTAAGAAGGTTTCGCATTTCTAAAAATGTAATCCCCATTTTTCCATTCAAAGAACAAATAATCTTTGTCATCAATTTCTTTTATTTCGTATATTCCAGCAGTTTTTTCTTGTTTACTTATAATCATACCTTTTGTCCAGCTTAAATTGCCTTCACATAATTGACCTTCTTGAATACTAGTAAGAAGTTTCCCTTGATCTACAAAAACCACTTCAGATAAATAAAGTTCTTCTTGATACTGGTGCTCTTGTGGATTAAAATCGCTTATGTTTTCAACAAAATCTACTGTTTTCCACTTCCCAATGACTTCTTGATCATGCTTAAACGCATAATCTGTTTTATCAATATTTCTGACATAACTTGAACTTGCAAATCCCACTGTAAAAGAAGAAATCGCTGTAAGTGCTGCTATTAGTGGCATAATAACTCTTTTTTTCTTTTGTATATCACTTAGCTTCATAACAAATGCCTCCTAAACTAAAAATGTATACCATTGTTAAACGATTAATGCATTAATCACTTTATATACACACTGAAATTCATTTTAGTTCGATTATTTATGGATAATAAAAAATAAGAACATAATTCTTTTAATAGGATGCAATTTGTCTATAACTTAATTTATTACTGGTTA
>JAEYPM010000090.1 GCA_023410675.1 Bacillota bacterium
TCAGCATTGAGGATAGCAGCACGTTTTTCACCTTCAGCAGTAAGTACAGCTTCACGTCTTTGGCGTTCAGCACGCATTTGCTTTTCCATGGCATCTTGAATATCTCTAGGAGGCATAATATTTTTTAGTTCAACACGATTGACTCTTATTCCCCATTGGTCTGTAGCTTCATCTAAAATAACTCTTAGTTTAGTATTGATAATATCTCTAGATGTAAGGGTTTCGTCTAAGTCTAATTCACCGATGATATTTCTAAGTGTTGTTGCAGTCAAGTTTTCTATTGCATTAATAGGATTTGCGATTTCGAATACGTAGTTGATTGGATCTGTAATCCTATAATAGACGATGGTATCAATTTGCATTGTAACATTGTCTTTTGTGATTACTGGTTGGGGTGGGAAATCGATTGCACGTTCTCTTAAATCTACAAGAGAATGATTTTTCTCAATAAAAGGAATAAGAAAGTTTACGCCAGTTTCAGCTTTTCTATTGAATTTCCCAAGTCTCATAATAAGACCCACAGTAGATTGATTAATAATTTTAATTGAGCTAAAAGCAATAGAAAGTATAAATACAAGTAATATAGTAATAACTATTTGTTCCATAATATTCCCCCTAATTTAATTTTCTAAAGGCGTCACAATTAGTTTAACACCTTTAATTTCTTGAATTTTTACAGAAGAACCTTTTAATATAGGTGATCCATTTGATGAAACAGCACTCCAAATTTCACCATCTAATTTGACAAGGCCTGTTTCATATGCATCTTTTCCTATACTTTGAATAACAACTCCCGTTTTTCCAATAAGCTTATCTATATTCGTAGGAATTGTTTCACTGTTAGAATATTTTTTAGTAAACTTTTTGGTAAGTGTAAGTAATAAACTAACGGATACTATTAAAAATATCCCTCCTTGGACGAACATATTACTATTTGGAAATATTAGAGAGATAATCATGCTACAAAATCCCCCGATAGCAAACCATAACAAGAAAAATCCGCTATAAATCATCTCAGCAATACTAAAAATGATGGCTACAATTAACCAAAGAATCCACATATATTATTTTCCCCCCTTTTTATTAATATTATATTTAAAAACAATTATTTAGAACATACATTAAAATTATAACATAAGAATACTTTTTTTGAAAATAAAAGTGATATAATATAATAGAAGCAAAAAAATTGATATATTTTTAAGGATGTGATGAATTTGTCGCGTGTTGGTTTTATAGGTGTCGGAAATATGGGAGAGGCTATGGCAAAGGCCATAGAAAGATCAGGAGGGCACGAAATATGGATATATGATATAAATAAAGAGTGTTATACTAAATTTGATGATAGTGTTATCAATAAAGCCTCTAGTATACAAGAAGTTATAGAAAATACAAGGTATATTGTGTTATCAATAAAGCCACAGTATTATAAAGTTGTATGCGAGCAAATAAGAACTTTACTAAGCGACCATATCATTATTACAGTAGCACCAAGTTTTAGCATTGCAGACATGAAAGAGTTATTGGGTGAACATGTGAAAGTCATACGAACTATGCCCAACACTCCTGCACTGGTTAACAGTGGTGTAACTGCATATTGTTATGATCGTAATAATGTTAATGAAGAAGAAGTTAATACTTTTGCTAAGATGTTTCAGTGCTTTGGAATGGTTGTTAAAGTAGAAGAAAACCTGATGGAAGGTGTAGTTGCTACAACAGGAAGTTCACCTGCATATGCTTATATGTTTATTGAAGCTATGGCTGATGCAAGTGTTAGTTTTGGTATCCCTCGTGCTATGGCTTATGAGATGGCAGCAATGGCAATTAAAGGAGCTTGTGAGATGATTCTTACTACGAAAAAACATCCTGGAGAATTGAAAGATGCGGTAACATCTCCTGGGGGAACAACGATAAAAGCAGTTGCAAAATTGGAAGAAACTGGATTTAGAAGTAGCATCATTAGTGCGATGGAAGCGTGCTATAATAGAGCTTTAGAAATGGGGAAAAGAGGTGCTAAATAATGAAAACAAGAGTGATTGATAGAAAAGAAATATATAAAGGAAAAATATTTGATGTTGTTGAAGATACCATTGAATTTGAAGATGGGAGTATTACAAAATGGGATTTGGTTTTGCATCCAGGAGCATGTGCCATTGTGCCTATTACAGAGAATAATGAAATTATATTAGTTAAGCAATATAGAAATGCGGAAGATGGAGAAGTATTAGAGATCCCCGCTGGAAAACTAGAAAAAGGTGAGGATCCATATAGTTGTGCAATAAGAGAATTAGAAGAAGAAACAGGCTACAAAGCTAAGGATTTAGAAAAAATTTGTACAACCTATTCAGCAATTGGTTTCAGTAACGAAAAATTACACATTTATAAGGCTACAAATCTTGCAATAGGTGATCAAAATTTAGATGAAGATGAATATATAAAGATAGAAAAATATCCTATTGATAGGGCTGTTGAAATGATCTTTGAAGGCATCATTAAAGATAGCAAAAGTATCGTTGGTATTCTTGCTGTTAAGAGTATGTTAAGTAAGTAAATGTTCTAAACTTGATGCTTGTCTCATAGTATGTACATAAGAGATTACATTCTTAGAGGAGTTACTATGAAAAGATACTATGTTGCTAAGATGAATAAAACAATAGGGTTTGTCCTTACACTGATGGTGGCTACTATTTGCGGATCACTATATGCACTTTATATACAAAAAGATAACTATGATATACTGATTACTATAAACTCTTGTCTGATAGTAAAAGGAATTGACCTCAATCATTTTGAAGTATTTAAGAATTCATTTTTTATTTACTTAAAGCAACTAGGTGTTGTTTGGATAGCTACATTAAATAGCTTTACAATTCCTATTGTTTTTATTATTTTTTTTGCTATAGTTTTTTCATATTCTTTTACAGCATCTTGTTTGATCATGATTTATGGAATACAAGGTATATTGTTAAGTATTAAACTCTTTGGCGTACAAGCAGCGGTTATTATATTACTGATTATCTATGTTGGGTCAAATAATACTATTTTTACAAATGGACTTAAAAAGGATAATAAAACAAGTAATATTACCAATATAGTTATTATATTAGTCGTAATAAGTGCTATTTCTTTGTTAGATGAATATGTCTTTTTATTTATCTAAATAATTGTAATAAAATAGGTTTTACATAGGTTATATTATGCCAAGAAGCATAATATAACCTATTTTTGTGAATAGTCAAAGAGGCTTCAATAATAAGTAGATATTTATTAGTTAACATATTATCGGAAAAATCGTATGATAGCAAATAGTTTGACTCGTATTGTTAAAATATGCTAAAACATAATTCGTTTTAAAATAAAAAATTATTTACTTTTTCGCTTAAATTACATAATATCAGGCTAGTAAATAGCATATAATTGAAAATAATGCTAAGTAATGTAAAAAAATTATGTATAACGATGTATTTATTTATTGATTTATAGCATATAAAAATATATAATTAATATATTAGGAAAACATAGCTTTTATTAAATTCCGCTGATTATTAATTTTCCAAATAATACCTATGATTAGGAGGTAATGATGCAGTCACTATTTACAAACTTAAATGTTATGAATAAGGTATTAGATGCTACAGTACTGCGAAAAAGTGTTATAGATGAAAACATAAGTAATGCAGATACTCCTGGTTATAAAAGAAAAGATGTAAAATTTGAGACATTGTTACTGGAAGAGATCAATAAAAATGGATATAAAAAGCTTGATATAAATAACATTGACCCTACTATATATGTTGATAAAGCTAATTTTAGTTACCGAATGGACGAAAATAATGTAGACATCGATGTTGAAATGGTTGAAAATGCAAAAGTTCAACTTAGGTATAACACATTGATTGAAAGAACATCTGCTCAAATAGAAAGATATAAAAGTATATTGCAAACGATAAAGTAGAGAAGGGGGAATTTGTATATGTCATTTTTTGGTTCTATGAATACGACTGCATCAGGTCTTACGGCACAAAGGTTAAGGATGGATGTTATTTCGCAAAATATAGCCAATGCAGATACGACTAGGACTCCGGAAGGTGGTCCATATAGAAGAAAAGAAGTTTTGTTTGAAGCAATGAACAATTCTCCAAGTTTTAATAACGTTCTCCAAGATTATATGAAGGGGAAAAATAAAGGGGTAAGAGTTGCAAACATAGTAGAAGATAATACGCAGTCACCTTTAGTATATAATCCTGCCCACCCAGATGCTAATGAACAAGGTTATGTTAGTATGCCAAATGTTAACATAATAGATGAAATGGTAAACATGATATCAGCAAGCCGTTCATATGAAGCAAATGTTACGGCATTTAATAGTATGAAAGAAATGATGACAAAAGCACTTGAAATTGGAAAAAGATAATGGGAGAAGATAATATTAGGAGGCATTTAAATGATTGATTCTATACAGCATTTTACCCATATAGTAGCCAAGCCAGATGCTCAAACAAATAATCTAGCAAAAACAAGTGATGTTTCTTTTGAAAATGCTTTGCAGGCTGCAAAACAGTTATTAGAGCAAACAAATGAGGCAGAACAAATAACCAATGAGCTTACTTATGATTTTATTACTGGGAAAAATGACAATATACATAACTTAATGATTGCTCAAGAAAAATCTGGCATTTTGCTTCAATTCACTATGCAGGTTAGAAATCAATTGATGGATGCATATAGGGAGATTATGAGGATATCTGTTTAAACCTGCAGAGTAAAGGGATGAGGTGAATTCATGCAAGAGACAATAGCACAAATATCCAACCAAGTAACAGAAAAGTGGGGGAGTTTGTCTAAAGAAAACAAGAAAAAAATAGGTATAGGAGTAAGTGCATTTGTTATAGCAATAGTAGTCTTGGCCTTTATTTTATCGAAGCCAAAGATGAAAGTGCTTTATCGTAATTTAGATGTTAAAGCAGCAGCAGAGGTAACAAGTGTTTTAGATACAGAAAAAATAAATTATACACTTTCAGATAATGGAACGACAATACTGCTTGAACAAAAAGATATTAATAGTGCCCAGCTTATTCTAGCTAGAGAAAACGTACCAAAAGGAAGATATACTTTTGATGATGCTTTGTCAAATACAATGTCTACAACTGAAAATGAAAAAAAAGCAAAGATGCATTATCTAAAGGAAAATGACCTCGAAGCTACGTTAGAATCAATGGATTCTATTGAAAAAGCGGATGTAACGCTGGTTATTCCTGAGGAAAAAAACTCATTTTTAGAGTCCAAGCAAAAAAGCAGTGCCAGTGTTCTACTTACGCTTAGTGAGCCTCTATCAACTAAATCAATAGAAGGTATTGCAAGGCTTATATGTAGTAGTGTTGAAAATTTAGAAATGGATAGTATCAATATCGTAGACTCTACTGGAAATAATCTATATATAGGTCAAGAAGAAGACAGCTTATCTTTAAGTAAGCAACAAGAGCATAAACAAGCTGCAGAGAAGCTTATTCATACCAAAATTGAAAATCTATTAAGTGGATTATATGACGATGTTAGAATTAGTCCAAATCTTGTTTTGGATTTTGAACAATATGAAGAAGTAAAAGAAGAGTATTCTCCACAATTTGAAGATGACCCACGAGGAATTATTCAGAAAGAAGTGGTATCAAGCTCATCTTCAACAAATACCACGGATGCACAGGCTCCAGGAGTGGCAACAAATGGGAACCCAATAACTTATCAAGCTGGAGAAGGCGTACAAGGTGAATCAGAAACAGACAATAAAGATATAACTTATGTAAATAATAAAGTCACTTCAAACAAAACTAAAAATGTTGGTGACATAGTATTTGCAAAGTCTTCTTTAGCAGTTAATCTATTTAAAAACAAAGTATATGTACAAGAAGACGTAGAAAGAACTTTAGCAGGCCAGTCATGGGAAGAATTTAAACAGGCAAATAGCATGCAAAATTCTATACCTGTAGAAGAAAGCATTGTGGAGTCCATAAAGAAGGCAACAGGTATTGAAAATGTTATTGTTCAGGGATTTGAAAAACCTATTTTTGTAGATAAAGAGCCATACATCTTTAATTATAAAGACTACTTACCATTTGTACTGATACTTTCTATACTCATTATTATTGTTGTGGCAATACTCAAGTTTAAGAAACATGACAATGACGTTGAAGTAGAGCCAGAGCTTGAGGTGGAAGAGATGCTTAAAGTTACCAAGGAGCAAGTTGAATTAGAGGAAATAGAATTAAAAGAAAACTTAGAGACGAAGAAGCAAATAGAAAAATTTGCAGACGAAAAACCAGAAGCAGTAGCTAACTTGTTACGTAATTGGCTTACTGATGAGGACTGGGGGTAATCTGAAATGGCTTTAAAAGAGAAATTTACAAATAGACAAAAGGCTGCAATGTTACTCATCACATTGGGACCAGAGAAATCTGCAAAAATATTTAAGTACCTTAAGGAAGAAGAAATTGAACAGTTAACACTAGAGATAGCAAGTATTAAAGCTGTATCACCAAAAGTAAAAGAAGAGGTTCTTGATGAGTTTTATCAAATTTGCTTAGCTCAAGAATATATTGCTGAAGGTGGTATTGGCTATGCAAAGCAGCTTCTTGAAAAAGCATTAGGTTCTGATAAGGCAATAGAAGTAATCAATAGGCTTACAGTATCACTTCAAGTAAGGCCATTCGAATTTGCTAGAAAGACAGACGCTTCTCAACTAGTTAACTTTATTCAAAATGAACATCCACAGACGATAGCACTTATTTTATCCTATTTAAAGCCATCTCAAGCTGCCATGATTTTAAGATCATTACCGCCAGAGATGCAATCTGATACTGCAAGGAGAATCGCGATTATGGATAGGGCTTCACCTGAAGTAATAGCTGAGATTGAAAAAGAATTTGAAAAGAGATTATCTTCACTTGTTTCAGATGATTTTACAACTGTAGGTGGTATTGATTTGATAGTTGATATTATCAATCAAGTAGACAGAGGCACAGAAAAGAATATTATGGAAAATCTAGAAATAGAAGATCCAGAATTAGCTGAAGTGATCAAGAAGCGTATGTTTGTATTTGAGGATATTATTACTTTAGATAATAAGTCCATTCAAAGAGTGCTTCGTGAAGTAGATAACCATCAATTAGCAATTGCACTTAAAGGTGCAGGTGAAGCAGTTAAAGGAGTCATCATGAGTAACATATCACAGCGTCTTGCTACTATGATTCAAGAGGACTTAGAGTATATGGGTCCTAAACGAATGAAGGAAATAGAAGATGCACAACAAAAGATTGTTAACATTATTCGTAAGTTAGAAGATGCTGGAGAGATTGTGTTATCACGTGGAGCAGGAGATGAGGTTATTGTCTAGTATTATAAAAGGTGCACGTATAAGAGATGAAGCTGTTATAGATTTAAAACGACATCAATTTACAATAACAGATAATAAACACTTAAATGAGAGTATGAACCTTACAAAAAATAATAGTGAAGATTTTCAGGTACATTATGATACAGATATTATACTTACAAAGGCGAGTCAAGAAGCTGAAGAAATTGTTCGAAATGCTACTCGAAAGGCAAATAGTATAATACAAGAGGCTCTTAATACGATGCAAGCTAAAGAAGAAGAAAACCAAAAATATGCTAATGAAATAATAGAAGAAGCACATATTAAAGAAACTGCTATATTAGAAGAAGCAAAAATTGAAGCAAAAAAAATTATTGATGAAGCTCAGCAGAAGAAACATGAATGTATTTTAGAAGCAGAGCAAGACATGATCAAAATGATTATTGATATTGCAGAGCATGTTATTAGCAAGGAGCTTGTGGATAACAATGTCTGGGTTGGATGTCTTGTAAGAAAAATGATTGATAAAGAAAATTTATCTGATGAAGTCGAGGTGTTTGTATCTAAAGAGGTATATGCTAAGTTTACTTCGGAAGACATTGAAAAACTTTCTAATGACAAAACTAAGGTGATTATAAAAGAAGATGAGTCATTAAATAGTACGAAAATAATCGTTGTTACACAACAAGGCAACATTGAGTATGATGCTAAAATAGGGCTTGAAAAAGTAATTCATGATATAGAAGTGCTTCAAAGCCTATAGCAGGGAGATATTATGATTAATTGGGATAAATATCAAAAAGCAATGCAAAATCCTTTATGGACATATACAGGCCAAGTGACAAAGGTAGTAGGTCTAGGGATAGAATCATTAGGTCCCATCGCGAATATAGGAGATATATGTTCGATTCAAACACAAACATCTGATAGAAATCTATTAGCTGAGGTAGTTGGCTTTAGAGACAAGCATTTGTTTTTAATGCCACTAGGAGCATTAGATGGGATTAGACCAGGATGCTTAGTGACTGCCTATTCAGATAAGATTCAAGTAAAAGTAGACAAACAATTACTCGGGCATGTTGTTGATTGGCAAGCACAGCCAATCGATAAGCAGCTGATCTCGCCAACTGAAACAGTTTCTATAGAAAATGCTCCGCCCCATCCACTTTTAAGAAATAGAATTGCCGAGCAGATGGTATTGGGTATTCGTTCTATAGATGGCATGTTAAGTATTGGAAAAGGACAAAGAATTGGAATTTTTGCTGGTAGTGGTGTTGGAAAAAGTACATTGCTCGGTATGATTGCTCGAAATGCCCTTTCAGATATCAATGTTATTGCACTGATTGGAGAAAGAGGAAGGGAAGTTAGAGAATTTATTGAAAAAGATCTTAAAGAAGAAGGATTAGCAAGGTCGATTGTTGTTGTAGCTACATCCGACCAGCCAGCTCTCATTAGATTAAAAGCAGCAATGACTGCTACAGCAATAGCTGAATATTTTAGAGAAAAAGGAAATGATGTCTTACTTATGATGGATTCCCTTACGCGCTTTGCAATGGCTCAAAGAGAAATAGGACTTGCTACAGGTGAACCTCCTGTAACAAGAGGATATCCACCTTCTGTATTTGGTATATTACCTAAGCTCTTAGAGAGAGCTGGTAATTCTGACAAAGGTAGTATAACGGGTATGTATACGGTGCTCGTAGACGGTGATGACTTTAATGAGCCAATTACTGATACAGTAAGAGGGATATTAGATGGGCATATTGTTTTATCAAGAAAATTAGCAAACAAAGGTCACTATCCATCTATAGATGTCCTCGCAAGTATTTCAAGGGTAATGGGTGATGTGATATCAAAAGAACACAAAAGCTATGCATCCTTTATTAAGAAATATTTAGCTATATATACAGAGGCAGAAGATCTTATCAATGTAGGTGCTTATAATAAGGGAAGTAATCCAGATATTGACCAGGCTATTGACAAAATACAAGCAATAAGAGATTTTCTTCAGCAAGAAGTAAGTGAAAAGATTTCGTTTGAAGATACATTAAATGTAATGAAACAAATTATAAATTAGGTGATATTATGTTCCGCTTTAGATTTGATACATTACGAAATATAAGAGGTCAAATTGAAGAAGCAAAAAAAAGAGAACTAGGTAATGCTATTGCATACAAGGAAAAATTGCAAAGTGAAAAAATGTTTTTGCTTGAAGAAAAGAAAGAACTTGTAGATGATATGATCAAAAATAAGAAAAATGCACTTGATGTGCGTATTTTAAGAGAAATTAATGAGTATATGAACTATAAAGATATGTGTATTCATAAGAAAAATATTCAAATTGAAGAAGCAGAGAAGGAAGTTGAAAAGAAAAGACAAGAGCTAATTAATGCTATGAAAGATAAGAAAATATTAGATAATCTTAAAGAATTACACAAAGAATATTATCTTATTGAGGAGAAAAGGATAGAACAAAAACAGGTAGATGAAATAGTAAGCTACAAATATAGTAATGAGAAGGTGAATTAAGCTAATGGCTAAAGAAGAAAATAATGTATCTTCATTACAAAACAAGAAAACAACTGATTTGCAGAAAAGCCCTAAAAAGAAACGCAAAAGGGATTTTAAGAGTACAGTGATTATGTTTTTACTATTAATGATTGGTGCTTTGGCAGTATATTATAACAGAGATACGATCAATAATTTGTTAGCTAAGAACCTAAGGCAAGTACCTGTTTTAAATAAGATCTTTAAAGTTTCAAACGATCCATTCCTTAATAAGTCCAATAAAGTTTTAATACAAAATATTAATGAAAGGGACCTTCAAATTACTGAGTTAAGTAATACAATTACTCAGCTTGAAGAGGAAATACTATCACTAGAGAAAACAATTACAAATCTTAAAGAGTATGAAAAAAATTATAATGAATTTATGAAACAGAAACAAACATGGGATGAAGATATTGCAAAAACAAATCCTGATTTATTTATTACACAATATGAAAAGATGTATCCTAAGAATGCAGAAGAAATTTATAAACAACTAAAAAATGATGAAATAACAAATAAAGCACACAAAGAATATGCGAAAACTGTTGAACAGATGGATGAAAAGGTTGCAGCACAGTCTATGGAAATTTTACTTGAAACAGACCCGGAGCTTGTTAAGATACTATTTAATAGTATGAGTTCAGATAAACGTGCAGCAGTATTAAGTGCAATGAAAGCAGAAAATTCTTCAAAGATCATTAAACTAATTTATCCAGAGTAATAAATAGCTAATGAAGGGGGGAAGACAGATGATCGATATTAATTCGTTTTTACCTAAGACAGAAAATGTAAATACACAGCCAACAAAAAGAGATAAAATGCAAAATAGTAACATACAAAAAAGTAATGGGCAAACACAAGATAACTTTTTATCAAAAATAAGAGAATATGAATATGCACAGGGTCAAGAAAAAACACAAGAGACAAATCAAAATGTTACACAAAAAGTTGGTAAAAATAAATCACTACTTCTAGATAAACTGACTTATTCAGAGATAGATGAAGAAGACGATATAATGCAAAACATAGAATCCTTATTTGATAGTGGCATATATGAGCAGCAAATTTTGGTTGCACTTACAGAGATTCTTAACATACCTAAGGAAGAAGTTGTTAAGATTATTAACGAGCTAGATATTGAACCTATCCAGCTATTAGAGCAGGAAAATTTAATTGAATTTTTAAGTATTTTATATGAAGACACTCCAGAGAAGCAGTTATTATTTGATCAAGAGATTGTGGAAAACATTACACAAATTGCACAGAAGTTAAACACAATAAATGAAAAAATAAATTTAGATGGAAAACAAATACTAATGCAAAGGATAGAGATAGATGATACAGTAGTAGCAACAAATACTACTGTAACTAGTGAAGAAGATAATTTTTCCCTTCCAAATATGGACATAATAAAACCAAGTGAATATAATATCCAGTCACAAAAGTTAGGTAAAGTACAGATAGATAGTAAAGAAATATCAAATGATAGGGTAGAAAGTGCAGATGTTTCTTTACCACTCAGTGCTCCTAAGCTTCAGCTGGGAATGGATATACCAATATATTCTATCCATAATTTAGAATCAAAGATTATTAATAACCAAACCAATGATAATTTACAGCATACTTCAAGGTTAACATTTAATATTCCACAGCAAATAATTAACAAAATAGAAGTAAGTTTACTTAAGAGCCATCAAGAAATTAACATGGAACTTACACCTAAAGAATTAGGTAAGCTTTCTCTTAAGCTTTCTGAAACAGCGGGCGTAATTACTGCTAATATAAAAGTTGATAATGAAAAAGTAAAGGAACTGATTCTTAATTCACTTAGTGAGCTTAAGACGGCATTAGAAGATCAAGGGCTATCAGTAGGAGCGTTTAATGTGGATGTAAGAAAAGAATCGCATTATTCTCAAATGGAAAGGCAGAAACAAAAGTCCTCCAAAAGAATTAATGAATTAATAAACAAGCTGTTAGTTGAAGATGAAGGACAAGTAAATGATAATATGCTAAAAGAAACAGAAGTTGATTATATGGTATAGATTAGTCATCTTATAACAAAGGAGGAATAATATGGATGCTGTAAATTATGTACAACCTGGTAGTGATTATTTAAAAGTAGATAACAGTAAAAGTAAAAATGACGCATTAGATAAAGACACATTCATTAAGCTACTAATAACACAGATGAAATATCAAGATCCATTAAATCCAATGGATAACCAAGAAATGATGGCACAATTAGCTCAATTCTCTGCGTTAGAGCAAATGCAAAATGTTGCCAATATGACAGAAAAGCAATTAGCACATGGACTTGTTGGAAAGGTTGTAGAATTCAATTTTAAGGATTCTGAAACAGGGATCATTCAGTCGCTTCTAGGTTCAGTTGATTATGTAAAAACAAATGGTTCTTCAGTCCTTATTGGAATAGGAAATAAAGAGATTGAGTTAGGTGATATTACAAAAGTGGTTGATCCAACTACTATTCAGCAAAACTTTTCAGCTTACGAGCTCATTGGTAAGACTGTACAAGCCACATATATCGATAGTAAAACAAAAGAAGAGTTAATCGTGGAAGGAAAAGTCTTAAGTGTGAACATGAAAGATGGCAAGCCTTATGTGGTTATAGGAAGTGGGGATAGTAAGTTAGAAATTGATCTACAGAATGTACATAATATGGTTGAGTCTCCAAGCTTAATAGGGAAAACCATTACAGCAAATATAGTCAATGAGGATGGAGAAGTAGAAATAATAGAAGGAACTGTTCAATATGTATTTGTAAAATCAGGCAGTACCTATGTATGTGTTAACGATAAGATAATAGATTTAAATGATATTGAAACAATAAAATAGAAAATGGAAGAAATCATATATTAAATAGAGGAGGTAGTTATTATGATGAGATCTATGTATTCAGGAGTATCTGGGCTTAGAGCACACCAAACAAAAATGGATGTAATAGGTAACAATATAGCAAATGTTAATACACTAGGATATAAGTCACAACGTGTTACTTTTAATGAAATATTTTCACAGACGATTCAAAGTGCAAGTGCTGCAAGTGATGAAACTGGACGTGGTGGACGAAATCCGATGCAAGTGGGACTCGGCGTTAATGTTGCATCAATTGATGTACTGATGACACAAGGTGCTGCACAACGTACAGATAATCCTTTTGATTTAATGATAGATGGTGATGGATTTATTGTTGTTGGTGATGCAACAGGCACCTATTTTACAAGGGCAGGTGCTTTAAGACAAGATGATGATGGAAATCTCATTATCCCTAATGGAATGATTGTCCAAGGATGGCCAGCTTCAGAAGATGGGAAGGCTATACAAAGAGGAACAGTGCAGAGTTTGAAATTAAATGATCCATCCAATAAATCTACTCCTCCAGAGGCGACGACTAAGATCCAATTAAGTGGTAATATCAATATTACTGATGGCTCAGCAGTGACACAAATTCAAATGTATGATTCATTAGGCAATCTCTATAGTACGAATTTAAAGATTACATATGATACGACGAATCAACAGTGGACAATAGAGCCTGAGCAATTATATGATGCAGCTGGTGAAAGTGGAACAACACATGTAAAATTTACGGATGCTACTGGAAAAGTATACTATATAGCAAATCCATTCCCAACTACTGGTAATGCGATTAAGTTTGATTCAGATGGTAATTTTGACACAACAAGCCCATTAACTATAACTATGAGTGGCTTTGACATTCCAGATATTAATGCTACTATTGGAGGAGGAGCAGGTGGTTCTGGAGTTGAAATTAGTTTGTCTAATCTAACACAGTTTGCTAAAAAAACAAATCTTGATCCTAAAAGGCTTGATGGTAAAGCGGCTGGAAATATGATTGGTTTTAAAGTAGCAGGTGATGGGAAAATTACTGCAAGCTATGATAATGGAGATGAAAGACTTCTAGGACAGATTATATTAGCGAGCTTTGATAATCCTGCAGGACTAGAAAAAGTTGGTGATAACATTTTTGCTGCAACAGCTAACTCTGGAGATTTTGATGGAATTGGACAAGAGGGTGTTTTCCAAGCGGGTGTTTTAGAAATGTCTAACGTAGATTTATCAAGAGAATTTACTGATATGATAACAACGCAAAGAGGATTTCAAGCTAATTCAAAGATAATAACGGTTTCAGATGAAATGCTACAAGAATTAGCAAATCTTAAGAGATAGTTGAGGTATTAATTATGATAATTGTTACAAAATTGAATCTGCAGGAGTTTATCATTAATTCAGATCTTATTGAGACTATTGAAGAGACACCTGATACTGTTATAACAATGACAACTGGCAAAAAATTTGTTGTAAAGGAACAGCCCAATGAAATTATTGATAAAATCCTTACATACAAAAGAAATATATTATTGCCAGTAGATAAATAAGAGGTGGTCATATGGATATTGCGACGATTGCAGGGTTGGTATCGGGAGTTGTATTTGTAATAGTTTCTATATTGCTAAACGGAAAAGTCAGTCTATTTTTTGACCTGCCTTCTGTAATGATTGTTTTTGGAGGGACTTTTGCAGCACTTCTTATATCCTATCCTCTTGAGAAATTTTTAACGTCTCTTAAAACAATTAAACATGCTTTTACAAATAAAGAGTTAGACCCTAAAGCAGTTATTAGTCAAATCAATGATCTTGCATTAGCTGCACGTAAAGAGGGGCTTCTTGCACTCGAGGAAATTGCACAGAAAATGGATGATCCATTTCTTCAAAAAGGTATTTTACTCATAGTAGATGGAACTGATGCCGAACTATTAAGAAATATACTGGAAACTGAGTTAGCATTTATTGAAAATCGTCATAAGGAAAATCAAGGGTTTTGGAATGGTGTTGCTGATTTAGGACCTGCGTGGGGAATGATAGGAACATTAATTGGTCTTATAGCAATGTTAGATACATTGGACGATCCCTCTACTATAGGACCTAAAATGGCAGTTGCATTGGTTACTACATTTTATGGTTCAATGCTTGCAAACTTTTTTGCAACACCTATTTCAAACAAACTAAAATTAAGAAGTAATGAAGAAATTCTATTAAAACAAGTTATTATTGAAGGACTATTATCAATACAAGCTGGAGAAAATCCAAGAGTTATAGAGGAAAAATTGAAAGCGTTTTTATCTCCTTCAGCACGTAATACTGTAGATAAAAATAAAGGTGCTACAGATGAAAAGTAGGTGATTAATATGAAAAAAACTTTTGAAGATGAGCCCAAAAAAGGTGCTCCTGCTTATATGAATACATATGGAGATATGATGACGTTATTACTTACCTTTTTTGTACTACTTTTTTCAATGTCTACTGTAGATACACAAAAGTTTAGAGGACTTATAGATTCATTTAATGGATCTACAGGTTTGTTAGTAGGAGGAGATACAATAAAAGAAGAATCCAATATGCTTGGGAATGGATTAAATCAGTTTCCTACTGATAGGGGGAATAAGTCAAAACAAGAAGACATTATATCTGATAATAATAGCTTAAAAGCGGTCAAAGAAGATCTTGAAAAGTTTATAGAAACTGAAAATCTAAAAGAAAAGGTTGCTATTGAGAAGTCGGGAGACGAAATTATCTTGCGATTTGATGATATTCTTCTTTTTGATACTGGTAAAGCAGACATCAAGCCTGGTGCAGTTCCTATACTGAATACACTCGGAAATAAAATTAAAGATTATTTAGATCAAGGATTTAGGATCAGACTAGAAGGGCATACAGATAACGTTCCCATAAAAACTGTGCAGTTTCCAAGTAATTGGGAGTTATCTGCTGCAAGAGCTATTGCTGTAGCTAAATTTTTTATTAATGAAATGGACATGCCATCTTCAAAAATTTCTGCAGAAGGCTTTGGAGAATATAATCCAATTGGTGATAATGATACAAGTGAAGGCCGAAGTATAAACAGAAGAGTTGAAGTAAGGCTTAGTAAAGACGCCAAAAGTAAAAACTGACGAAAGGCGGGAAAAAATTTGGACAAGAAATATAAGATTATTATTGGCATTACTACCGTAGGTGTGGTTATTATTATTGCTATTATAGCTTTTTTGATGATGACTGTACTAAGTATGAAACAAGCATCAGTTGATCAAGAAAAAACAAAACAAGTAAGTACTGGTAAGAAAAAAAATGATAGCTTGGAAATCATTGAGTTAGGAGATGCAATAACTGTAAATATACAGGATGAGCAGAATACTCAGCATATAGTTAGAATAATTGTTGCCTTTGAAATTAATAAAAAGGATAAAAATTATAAAAAGTTTGTGGACAGTTTTGATACAAAAAATGTAGTAGTAAGAGATGAAATTATACAAGTAGTAAGAGAACAAACTTTTGAAATGATGCTACGAAGCGATGCACAACAGAAGTTAAAAGATGAAATAACACAAAGAGTTAATAAGCTGTTGGGAACGCAAATGATTACACAAGTATATTTTGGAGATTTTTTTGTTCAATAAAGAGAGCTTGAAGGAGGTGAACCTGTGGGTGAAGTACTATCACAAAGCGAAATAGATGAATTGTTTAATGCATTAAATACGGGAGAGTTAGATGTCAATGAAATACAAGAAACAAATGCCCATAAGGTGGTAAAGACATATGATTTTGCAAGACCCTCAAAGTTTTCTAAAGAACAAATAAGAACGCTTGAGATCATTTTTGAAAATTATGCTAGGCTAGTATCTACTTATCTGTCAGGCTATTTAAGGACGCTAGTGTCAGTTGAAGTAGTCAATTCAGAAGCAATTACTTACTCAGAATTTGCTAATGCATTAATTAACCCTGTTATTTTAGCCATTATTGATTTTTCGCCTTTAAATGGTGCAATTATTATGGAACTATCACCCAATATGGGCTATGCTATAATTGACAGGGTTCTTGGGGGGGCAGGTCAGCCAATAGAAAAAATAAGAGAATTTACTGAGATAGAAAAGGTAATACTTGAGAAGTTATTTGTACAGTTAATTAACTTGCTTGAAGAACCATGGGAAAATGTTGTTACTTTGACACCACTGCTTGAAAAAATCGAAACAAATTCGCAAGTGGTGCAAATCTTATCTCCAAATGAAATAGTTGCTCTAATTACACTTAATATTAAAATCGGTGATGTATCGGGTATGATGAATATATCTATCCCACATTTGGCTTTAGAAAGTATTATGGACAAGTTAAATACAAGATATTGGTTTTCTCATAATGAACAAGAGCTTGGTCCATCTTATCAGGAATATATTGAAAAAATGATTGAAAAGACAGCAATTCCAGTAAAAGCAATTTTAGGAAGAACTCATGTAACAGTTAAAGAATTTCTTGAACTTGCTCAAGGTGATATTATAAAATTAGATAAAGATATTGAGTCAGAACTAGATGTTTACGTAGGAAATTTATTGAAGTTTTCAGCAAGCCCTGGAGAATATAAGAATAAGTTTTCTGTTAAAGTAAATAGAATAATAAGCAGGGAGGATGAATAATGGTTGGAGAAATGCTATCCCAAGATGAAATAAATGCTCTTCTTGGTTCTATAGATATTGATGAATCAAAGCAAAATGATAGCAATGATTTATCAAATAAGAACGATAAGCAAGAGTTGGACATAGACCAGATAGATGCTCTAGGAGAGATAGGTAATATTAGTATGGGGACAGCGGCTACTACTTTGTTTACGCTGCTTAATCATAAAGTTATGATTACCACGCCTACAGTTGATGTATTATCATGGCAAGAATTTCAAGATATGCTTACAGATGATTTAATAGCTATCTCTGTTGATTATGTAGAAGGACTTTTAGGGGCAAATTTGTTGCTACTAAAGGATAGAGATGTTAAAGTAATCACAGATTTAATGATGGGTGGAGATGGATCGAATCTTGATGGTGAATTAACAGATATACATCTTAGTGCAATATCAGAAGCCATGAACCAAATGATAGGTTCCTCGTCTACCTCAATGTCTCAGATGTTTAATAAAAAGATAGATATTAGTCCACCAACAGCGAGCAAGTTATCTGATGAGTTAAAAGAAACATTAGAGAAAAATGGAAATATTGTAAAAGTATCCTTTAGAATTCAAGTAGAGGAAAATTTAATAGATAGTGAACTTATGCAAATTCTTCCTATTAATTTTGCAAAAGAACTTGTATCTAATTTACTTATTCAAGCTGAAAATGAAGAACCTAAAACGATCAAACAAGAGGAACAGAAGGTTGCCATACAAACAAGTAAGGCAGAGTCTCCAAAGGAGCCTAACACCTCCTATGATCATAAACTAACAAAAGATGTTGATAGTATGCCAAAGCAAGCTTATTATGAACAGGATATTCATGCAGGGCATCAAAGCTCTAACACATCTCATAAGGATGCATCTTCTCAAGGGACACTTGCTAGAGATGTTGATGTTAAGGTACCTCAATTTCAAAGCTTTGAATCAAATAAAATGGTGTATCCAAAAGAAAACATGGATATATTAATGGATGTATCATTGGAAGTTTCTGTGGAATTAGGTAGAACGCACAAGAAGATTAAAGAGATATTGGAATATGGGCCAGGTAGCGTAATTGAATTAAATAGACTAGTAGGAGAGCCCATAGATGTATTAGTCAATGGCAAGTTTGTTGCTAAAGGTGAAGTAGTTGTTATTGATGAAAACTTTGGTATACGTATTACTGATATTATTAATCCAGAAAACAGAATTTAAGGGAGAGGTGTTAGTGGATGAGTAAAAAAGTATTAATTGTAGATGATGCAGCATTTATGAGAATGATGATTAAGGATATTCTTACAAAGGCAGGGTATGATGTAGTTGGAGAGGCAGATAATGGGTTAAAATCTATAGAAAAGTTTAATGAGCTTACTCCAGATCTTGTTTTAATGGATATTACGATGCCTGAAATGAATGGAATTGATGCTGTTAAGGCAATTAAAAGGATTGATCCAAATGCAAAAATTGTCATGTGTTCTGCTATGGGACAACAAGCAATGGTTATAGAATCTATTCAAGCTGGTGCAAGAGATTTTATTGTAAAACCTTTTCAAGCAGATCGTGTATTAGAAGCTGTAAGAAAAGTATTAGGCTAACTATAAATCATATACAGTAGTAGTATTGCTTATAATAAGGATACTGCTACTGTATATTTTATAATTAGATACAATACGACTTAAGTGGTGATATTATGCTTCAATTAGTAAAAGCAGTGTTTGATATTATTGTACTTCTTGTCTTATTTGTAGGCGTGTTATATCTCGCTCACTTCTTAACTAAAAAGATTGGTAAAGCAAGTCAACAGATAACGAATAATAGAAATATGAAGTTAATAGAAGTCATGTGTTTATCTCAAGGACAATATTTATACATTGTGATGATTGGCGAAAAGTACTATCTTTTTAGTGGGACAAAAGAAAGTATAAGTTATTGTATGGAATTAGATAAGGAAATGGTTACAATGCCTGATACAAATGAGAAGTCTTTTATACATTATTTAAATATCATGAAGGATAACCAGGAGAAGAAAAATGAAAAATAAGAACTATCAGCTTATACGTAAAGTAGCTTTTGGCGTTATACTTGCTATTTTTTTACTTAATTCATATGATATTATGGCAACCACTTTGCCAATTCCACATGTTGAGATCGGAGTAAATACGGCAGACAATCCAAAGGAATTGAGTGATAGTCTTCAACTTATTTTTGTGCTGACTATTTTATCACTAGCACCTTCAATTCTTATTATGATGACGTCTTTTACAAGAATTATTATTTCTTTTCATTTTCTTAAGTCTGCTATGGGTACACAACAAATGCCACCCAATCAAGTAATGATAGGATTAGCATTATTCTTAACATTTTTTATCATGAGTCCAGTATTTCAAACAATAAATGAACAGGCTTTAAAACCTTATCAAAATGGAGAGATTACACAACAAGTAGCACTCGAAAGGGCAAATGTACCTATTAAAGAATTTATGTTGAAGCAAACGCGAGATGAAGATATTAAACTATTTATGGATTTGTCAAATAGAGAGCCAATAAGTGATGCTACGCAGATGGTAAAAGAAATCCCACTACATGTTGTGGTACCTGCTTTTATAATTAGCGAGCTAAGAGCAGGATTTATTATTGGATTTTTAATATATATTCCATTTATTGTTATTGATATGGTCGTGTCATCCACACTCATGTCTATGGGAATGATGATGTTGCCACCTTCAATGATTTCCTTGCCTTTTAAGATATTATTATTCATATTGGTTGATGGATGGAATTTAATTATTGGACAACTCGTACAAAGCTTTAAGTAGGGAGGAAACAAATGGAACAAATTATATTAGATGTTATGAGAGAAGCACTTATTGTTATTCTTAAAGTTTCTGCTCCTATATTGCTGGTTGGACTTATTGTAGGGCTAATTGTAAGTATTTTTCAAACAGTTACCTCTATTCAAGAACAAACACTTGCATTTATTCCTAAAATAGTTGCAGTATTTTTATCAATCATTATCTTTGGCTCTTGGATTATGACAACACTTGTAGCCTTTACATCAAAAATTTTTCACAGCATTAATGAATTTTTATAAGGAAATTATCTATGGAGAATATAATAGGGCTTTATCAAAACATTGATATTTTTTTGCTGATTTTTTGTCGTATATTTTTTGCACTTATTTTTCTTCCAATAATGACAGAAACTCAGCTTCCTAATATGGCGAAAGTCGGATTAGGTTTTATTTTATCAATTATTGTATATAGTGTTAGAGAACCAATTTCTATTGTTTATAATCCAACTGTGATTGGTTTTGGAATTCTAGTAGCCAAAGAAATGCTTTTTGGAATTATTATATCTTATATTATAAGTATTTTTTTTGAGTTGTATCATTATGTAGGTTTTTTATTAGGGATCCAGGGTGGATTAAGTATGAGTGTATTGTTTGATCCAGCTACATCACAGCAAGTATCTTCAATTGGAAAGTTTTACACTTTAGGGTTTAGTACTATTTTTATTGTTTCAGGAGGGTATCATTGGTTTATTAAATCGTTGGTCGATACTTTTAGCTATATACCTATAGGCACGGTTATATTTAATCCAAATATGATAGGCAGTGTAACCAATACGGTGGCTGTTTTCTTTGAGGTAGGATTCAAGCTAGCAAGTCCAATACTAGCTATAATATTCATTATTGACTGTGCACTCGGGATATTTGCAAGAACTGTGCCACAAATCAATATGTTTGTTGTAGGAATTCCACTTAAAATAATGATATTATTTATTATGTTAATTATTATCATGCCTCTTATAGCGAACTATAATAATATAATTATTGAAGCAATGAAATATTCTTTAATAGATATCATGCAAGGATTGATGCCAAAGTGAATGATAACATAAGTCAACTAAACCTTCAGTTTTTTAGTGCAGAAAGTGAAGGAAGAACAGAAAAGGCAACCTCTAAAAAGAGGCAAGATGTTAGAAAAAAAGGCCAAGTCGCAAAAAGTAATGAACTGAATACAGCAGTTATTTTACTTACTTTTTTTGTAGTCCTTAATTTTATGGGACAATCTTACTTAAAGCAGTTACAAAAAAGTATCATTAGTACGATAGAGCTTATTCCTTCTATAATACTGGATGCAGAAAATAATAGCCTTTTATCTACACTTGGCAATGGGATTTTAGAAATACTAAAAATCAATATGATACTATGGATTGCCCTTATGATTATGGCTTTTCTGATATCCTATATTCAGGTTGGCTATTATCCAACACTTCAAACACTAATGCCGAAATTTGGTAAAATGAATCCGCTTTCAGGAATGCAAAAAATATTTTCAAAAGATTCTATTGTAGAGCTTATCAAAAGTATTGCTAAGGTTACCATATTAGGATTTATTGCATATTCGGTTATTATGCCTGTCATTCCTACTTTTTTTAAGCTCTATGAAATGACAACATTACAAGTTTTATCAATAGCTAGTTCTACAGTTTATGAAATTGGCTTAAAAGTAGGTATTGGCTTTTTTGTTATATCTGTTGGAGACTATGTATATCAAAAATATAAGTATGAAGAAAGTATTAAGATGTCTAAACAAGAAGTAAAAGATGAGTATAGGCAGGCAGAAGGTGATCCAGCAGTTAAAGGTAAAATAAGACAAAAAATGAGAGAAATGTCATTTAAGCGAATGATGCAGTCCATTCCACAGGCAGATGTTATCATAACTAATCCAACACATTTTGCAGTAGCTATTCAATATGATGAGACAAAAAATGCAGCCCCCATAGTTGTTGCTAAAGGAGCAGACTACGTTGCACAAAAGATCAAAGAAGTTGCCAAAGAAAACAATGTACAGATTGTAGAAAATAAGGTGTTAGCTAGAACACTATATTATACAGTAGATGTTCAGGAAGAAATACCTGAGGAACTATATAGTGCAATTGCAGAAGTATTGGCATTTGTATATAAACTTGAAAATAGGAAAGAGAATAGGAGGGGTAGAAGGTGAATTTTAAAAGTGGAGATTTGATTTTAGGTGTATTTATAATCGCCATATTAGCTTTAATCATTGTGCCTTTACCAAGTCCTGTATTAAGTATATTTTTGATTCTGAATATATCTGTCGCTGCTATGATATTATTAAGTGCACTGTTCGCAAAAGAGTCTCTAGATTTATCATTGTTTCCTACAGTACTTCTTTTAACAACAATTTTCCGCTTAGGGCTTAATATATCTTCTACAAGAGCAATATTACGTGATGGAGATGCAGGTGCAGTTGTCCAAGCATTTGGGGAGTTTGTAACAGGTGGAGATATTGTTATAGGTACCATTATATTTGTTATCATTACCATTGTTAACTTTCAGGTTATTACCAAAGGATCAGAACGTGTAGCAGAGGTTACAGCACGTTTTACTTTAGATGCAATGCCTGGTAAACAGATGGCAATTGATGCTGATCTTAATTCAGGCTTTATAGACGAAGAAATGGCAAAAAAGAGACGACAAAAGATTCAAGACGAAGCAAGCTTCTTTGGTGCTATGGATGGTGCGTCTAAATTCGTAAAAAATGATGCTATCGTGAGTATTATTATTTCCTTCATTAATGCTATTGGAGGCATTATTATAGGTGTTGTTACAAAAGATATGGAGATAGGTCAAGCCCTTTCACAATACACAATTTTAACGATTGGTGATGGGCTAGTTAGTTCGCTTCCAGCACTTCTTATTTCTACCGCAACAGGTATTTTAGTTACAAAAACTCATCAAGAAGATTCTATGAGTAGTATTATATTCAAACAGGTAGCTTATTCTCCTATTGTACTATATGTAGTAGGCATTACGCTTATTTGCCTTGGATTATTTACACCAATAGGACTAATTATTACGCTTCCTATTGCACTTGTATGGTTTTTCATTGCAAGTAGGATGACACAAAAGAAAAAGATGGAAGATGTGGAATCAGAAATCACTTCAGAGGATGAAGGGGCTGATGAAATAAGAAAGCCAGAAAACGTTATTTCATTGCTGCAGGTTGACCCGATTGAGTTAGAATTTGGCTATGGAATCATTCCACTAGCAGATGTTAATCAAGGAGGAGATTTACTTGATCGAGTAGTAATGATTAGAAGGCAAATAGCATTAGAACTTGGAACAATTGTACCCATTGTAAGGCTAAGGGATAATATCCAGCTTTCACCAAATGCATATAGTATAAAAATAAAAGGTGTAGAGGTTGCAAAAGGTGAAATACTATTTGACCATTATATGGCTATGAACCCTGGATATGCAGAAGAGGAATTAGATGGAATTGCTACGACAGAGCCGGCTTTTGGACTTCCTGCTCTATGGATTACTGAAATGCAAAGAGAGAAAGCTGAAGCCAAAGGATATACTGTCGTTGATTGCCCTTCAATAATAGCAACACATTTAACAGAAGTGATTAAAGCACATATTCATGAGCTGCTTGGAAGGCAAGATGTTCAAACACTTATCAATAATGTTTCACAAACCCATTCAGCACTCATTGATGAATTGACGCCAAAACTTTTAACGATTGGTGATATTCAAAAGGTACTTGCTAATTTACTTAAAGAAGGGGTTTCCATAAGAGATTTGGTAACAATATGTGAGATTTTAGCAGACTATTCAGCAACAATAAGAGACACAGATGTGCTTACAGAATATGTAAGACAAGGTCTTGCAAGAGCAATTTCAAAGAAGATATTTACTAATGATACGAATCAGGTTATTACTTTAGACCCATCTATTGAGCAAAAAATCATGGAAAATGTACAACATACAGAACAAGGTTCTTATGTTGCACTGGATCCAAAAACAATACAAAGTATTATCTCGCAATTAAAAAAAGAATTATCTAAGTTAACATCTATTGGGTTACCACCTATTATCCTAACATCACCAATAGTTAGAATTTATTTTAAGCACTTAATTGAACAGTATATTCCTGACTTAATTGTTATTTCGTATAATGAAATAGAACAAAGCGTAGAAATTCAATCTATAGGTATGGTGAGTATAGCATGAAAATATTAAAAGTCAAAGGTAAAGATGAAAAGACAATATTAAATCAAATAAAAAGACGATATGGCGATAACGTCACCATTTTAAGTACAACTGAAGAGAAAGGATCAGGCTTATTAAATATCTTTAAAAAGTCTAAGGTAGTTATTACTATTGCTACTGATGCTGATCAAGATGAGCCAATGGAAGTGACGAAAATAAAAGAACAGGAGGATGAAACCTATAAATTGCTTGTTAACCTAACTGAGCAGGTTAACTCTATGCAGCAATCAATAAAAAATATAGGGCATTACTCAGATTCAGTAGGTTCTAAGACAATTATGGATGAAGATGAGAATGAAGAATCTATAGAGTCTATCCTTACTAAAAATTTATTACTTCAAGGGGTAGATAAAGATACAGTATCTATGATATTAAATGAGATAGATTATACAGAGAGTATTGAGGAGATAGTTAGAAAAATTTACGAAAACATAGATAAAATGGTCTCTGTAAAATCAAAAGGTTCTAAAGATTCTAAAGATGAAGATTTGCCCCAGTTAGTTGTATTTGTTGGTGCAACAGGAGTTGGCAAAACAACTACAATAGCCAAATTAACAGCTGATTATGTCCTTAATAGGAATAAAAATGTAGCGTTATTTACTTCTGATACGTATAGAATAGCGGCTATAGATCAATTAAAAACATATGCTGATATATTACGAGTACCCATTGAAATCATTTATTCTGATCAAGAATTAACAAATTATTTAGATAAATGGCATGCATCAGATCATATATTTATAGATACAGCAGGAAGATCTCATAAAAATGATCAGCAATTAGAGGATTTAAAGAGTTTACTAGATAATATATCCAATAAAAAAGTATTTTTGGTGGTTAATTCTAATATTAGTACAAAAGATTTTAAGAAGATTTTTGATATCTATTCAAAGTTATATGACAAGCTTGATTTAATTGTAACCAAAATAGATGAAACAGATGATTATGGCAATATATTAAATATTATTAACTATTCAAATATATGTCCTTACTATATTACAAATGGTCAAAATGTTCCACATGATATTGAGAAATTTAATTTATATGAATACACTAGTAATTTATTAGGGAGAATAAAGAATGAATGATCAAGCACAAAAGTTAAGAGAAATTGTATCTGCATCACAAAAAAATGCCACGCCATCACAGATGAAAATTATTACTGTAACAAGTGGCAAAGGTGGTGTTGGGAAAAGCAATTTTACAGTAAATCTTTCACTAGGTATCAAAGAACAGAAGAAAAATCCTATTATTTTAGATGCAGATTTTGGACTTGCTAATATAGAAATTATTTTTGGTCAAAGACCTTTGTATAATTTGCTAAGTCTTATAAAAAACGAATGTAGCCTTAAAGAACTTATTACATCAACTAAATATGATGTACCTTTTATATCGGGTGGTTCAGGAATTAAAGATATGCTATTTTTATCTAAGATGCAGATAGAAAATATAGGAGATCATTTACAAGAATTAGAAG
Organism: Bacillota bacterium; assembly: GCA_023410675.1. Classification (GTDB taxonomy): domain Bacteria; phylum Bacillota; class Clostridia; order Lachnospirales; family Cellulosilyticaceae; genus JAEYPM01. The sequence continues at coordinate 25,990 of JAEYPM010000090.1, forward strand.
AGTTAGCAGATGTACTACTTATTGATACAGGGGCCGGGATTAATGATATTGTACTTAAATTTTCTCAAATAGCTGATGAAGTATATGTGATTGTAACGCCAGATCCAGCTTCTATAACAGATGCTTATGCTTTAATCAAGACACTGATAAAAGACTTTAATAATTATGCTCACTTTAAGATAGTTATAAATAAAGCAACTTCAAAGCAAGAAGCACATCAAGTATATAATAAATTATCCTATGCAGCTAAATTCTTTCTAGATTGTGAATTAGAATATGCAGGCTTTATTCCATATGATGATAAACTGAATGAGGCAAGCAAAAGACAAGTTCCAGTTGTATTTTTTGATCGCACAGCTCGGTCAAGTCAGGCCTATTTAGAAATTAGTAAACAGATTCTCCAAACAATGAGTAAGGATATTTTAGAGGTCACAAAGAAGGAAAGCTTTATTCATCGTTTTAAAAGAATTTTTACATCACACTAAAGTTTTCTGATAGATAGGGATAATGCATGATAATAACACATGTTAATGGTATAATTTAATATATAAACTTCACTTGGATAGGAGGTGAATACTATTAATGAGATGCTAAGTGGATTAAATAGATCTGAGTTTGCAGATTATGAATATCTAGTGCTTATGGGCATATCAACAGGAGGTCCCAAAACACTAAACAGTGTATTACAAAAAATTGATCCAAATTGGTCTGCAACCTATGTTATTGTACAGCACATGTTACCAGGGTTTACTAAAAACTTAGCACATAGACTTGATGAATCTAGTAATATTATCGTTAAGGAAGCAGAGCATGGTGAAAAACTAAAAAAAGGTGTTGCTTATATTGCAGAAGCAGGCAAGCATCTCAGAATTATTAATAGTAATACTCCAGAAATAGCTATTTCTGATGAGGAGCCCTATCAAAGTCATAAGCCTTCTGTCAATATAATGGTTAGTTCTGTAGCAAAGCTTAAAATAAAAAAAAAACTAATTGGTGTTATTATGACAGGAATGGGGTCAGATGGACTAGAAGGATTTTTAGAATTAAAGAAGGAGAACAGGTGCATTATTATAGCACAAGATAAAGATACTTCAACAGTATATGGCATGCCCAGAGCGATTGTCAATGCAGGGATAGCCGATTATGTTGTTCCAGAAAATGATATTGCTATGAAATTAAAAATGATAATGGGGGGGTAACACATGGATCTCAGTCAATATTTACAAATGTTTATTGAAGAATCAAAGGACAATTTACAAAATCTTAATGAAAATTTACTTAAACTAGAAACGGCCCCACACGATATGCAAATTCTTAATGAAATATTTAGAGTGGCACACACCTTAAAGGGCATGGCAGGGACTATGGGGTTTATTAAAATGCAAAAATTAACTCACAATATTGAAAATGTATTATCTGAAATTAGAAATGATAGAATAACTGTCAATTCTAATATGTTAGATATACTCTTTAAATGTCTTGATGCTCTAGAAAACTACGTTGAAGAAATTGTCAATACTAGTAATGAAGGTAATGAGACATATGCGGACTTGATTTCTGAACTTGAGGATATGGCAAATGGAAATATTTCCGCACAAATAAATGCACAAGATGAAAAACAAGTTTCAGTTTCTGCTTCTCCTTCAGTTAAAGAAAAAGACATTGATATGATCACTTTACCTGAGGCACAGAAAAATGCTGTTTCTAAAGCTCTGAATATGAATATGAATGTTTTTCAATTACAGATTAAGCTTTCTTCTACATGTGTCCTTAAGTCTGCAAGAGCATTTGTTATTTTTACGCAATTAGAAAAGTTTGGTGACATTATACATGCTGTTCCGTCTGTACAGGATATAGAAGATGAAAAATTTGAGGAAATATTTACACTTGTTCTTGTAACTCATAAAAATGAAGAAATAATAAAAAGTACAATAATGGATGTTTCTGAAGTTGAGAATGTAATTCTTCGTTCAATAGGAGCCATATCTTTAGAAAATACTGTTTCAGAAACTTCAACAGCTTTATCAGTACAAGATACGCACGAAACATCTTCAGGCGATAAAAATAACCCGAATTCAAAACAACAAGTATCAGGTAAAACAGTAAGAGTTAATATTGATAGGTTAGATAAGCTAATGAACTTAGTCAGTGAGCTTATTATTATCAAAACCCAGTTAGAAGGGCTTGATATAAAAAGTGATGAATCAGTTAACAACTATAATGATTCAGTAGAATATTTAGAGCGTATTACGACTAATTTACATGATGCCGTTATGAAGGTTAGAATGGTGCCAATAGAAATTGTATTTAATAGATTTCCTCGTATGATACGGGATGTTTCTAGAAATCTAAATAAAGATATTGAACTTGTTATGTCTGGAGAAGAAACAGAATTAGATAGAAGTGTAATAGATGAGATTGGAGATCCACTGATCCATTTATTAAGAAATGCTGCAGATCATGGGCTTGAAACAACAGAAGATCGTATAAGATTAGGTAAACCTCAAAAAGGAATCATTAAATTGATGGCTTACCAAGATGGTAATAATGTTGTTATTGAAGTACAAGATGATGGAAAGGGAATAGATGCAAATGCAATTAAGCGTAAGGCACTTGATAAGGGAACAATTACAGCAGAAGAAGCAGCTACAATGTCTGAACAAGAAATTATTGACTTATTATTTAGACCAAGTTTTAGTACAGCAGACAAAATTACTGATTTATCAGGCAGAGGGGTAGGGCTAGATGTCGTAAAAAGTAAAATAACAGCACTAGGCGGTCACGTTGAGGTAAAAACTCAGCTAGGCAAGGGAAGTCAATTTATTGTTCGCTTACCACTTACATTGGCAATTATACAAGCACTGATGATTAAGATTGGAAATGAAAAGTATGCAATACCACTGAGCACAATACAAAATATTGAAGATGTTAGAAAAGAAGATATTAAATTAGTTGAAAAGCAAGAAGTGATTGTTGTTAGAAATCAAATTATTCCAATTGTAAGATTACATAGTCTTTTAGGTATTCAAGAGGAAGATAAAGACCTTATGATGGGCGTTATAGTTAAAAAGGGAGAAAAACAAGTTGGCTTTATTATTGACTCTCTCATTGGTCAACAGGAAATTGTTATTAAATCTTTAGGTAAATATTTAAGTGGTATCGATATGATAGCAGGTGCAACAATCTTAGGCAATGGAGAAGTAGCATTAATATTAGATGTTAATACCTTAATATAAGGGGGGCATTAAGATGGGAAGGTCTATTAATGAAGTAAGACAATTTATTGTATTTAAATTAGACGAACAGCTATATGGTGTTGATATTAAGAATGTACAAATTATTGAAAAAGAAAAGCCAATCACAAGGGTTCCTAAAGCACCAAGTTGTATTAATGGTGTTATCAATTTAAGAGGGGAAATTATCCCTGTTATTTGTATTAGAGAACTTTTTGAATTAAGTTTTATGGAGACTACTGATAATTCACGTATTATCATTGTTAAGGTTGATGAATCTATGATTGGTATTATTGTCGATGAAGTTAAAGAAGTTATAGATTTAGAAAGTGATAATATAGAAGGCGTTCAAAATATTCAAGGGAGAATCAAAGCATCTCACATATTAGGGGTAGGAAAACTAACAAGTGAGGAAGGGATAATCACGCTTCTTAATCTTAAGAATATAGTTGAAGAAGCATTCGAAATTCAATAGAAGGAGTGCTGTCTTGTGGCTAATAAACCATCATATAATCTCACAAATAATGAAATAGATATGTTAACTGAGGCTGGTAATATTGCAGCTGGAAATGCAGTAACTTCACTTAGTAAGTTACTTGGGAAAAAATTAGATATGAATATTGCTAAAGTAAGAATAGAAAATATTCAAGAATTACCAGATGCCCTGGGTGACCCTGAAACTTATATAGCTGGGATGCTTATTGATGTAGAAGGAGATATTAAAGGAATGCTCCTTTTAGCTTTGGAACCTGAAAGTGCACAAAAATTAGTGAGCCTTGTACTGCAAGAAAGTGCTCATTCAATTGAGGAATTTAATGAGATTGAATGTTCAGCCTTATGTGAAACGGGAAACATCTTGGCAGGTTCCTATATTAGTGCTTTAAGTACATTTACTGGACTTGAGCCTAACATTTCTATTCCAAAGATGTGTATTGATATGGCGGGTGCAATACTTAGTGTTCCAGCCATTGAATTTGCTAGAAATGATAATACCATGCTTTTTATTGAAACAACATTTCGCGAAGTAGATAATGTCATTAATGGAACCTATATTCTCATTTTGGATTCAGAGTCATTTAATAAGATGGTTGATTTATTAGGTGATATGATATGATAGAGGGCAAAGTAAAAGTAGGAATGGCGGATCTTCAAATTGCACGAGCACCGCTTATATTAACAACACTTGGACTGGGTTCATGTGTGGGTATTGCACTATTTGATTCAAAAGTTAAGGTTGGCGGATTAGCACATATAATGCTCCCTGATAGCACTCAAATAAAGGTAAACAATAATGTAGCAAAGTTTGCAGATACAGCAATTGTTAAATTAATTGAAGGTATGCAAAGAGAGGGAGCATTATTAAGTCGAATAGTTGCTAAGATAGCAGGGGGAGCTCATATGTTTGAATTTAACAATATGGATGAAAATATGAGAATTGGTACAAGAAATGTTGTAGCTGTAAAAAGAATACTAGAACTTAATTCTATCCCAATTGTAGCTGAAGATACAGGGGCAAATTATGGACGAACAGTAGAACTTGATACAAATACAGGTATTTTATTAGTAAAAACTATAGGGCATGGTATTAAAGAAATATAGTGGATAAAAATGGGGAATTTGATATGAAACAAAAAAGTATTGAGATGATATGGGATGAATATACAAAAAGTAGAAGTAAAGATTTAAAGATGCTTATTATAGAGCATTATGTTCATCTAGTTAAGATCGTTGCGGGAAGACTTGGAATATACCTCAATCAATATATAGATATTGAGGACTTAGTTAGTTATGGAGTAATAGGGTTAATTGATGCAATTGATAAATTTGATATAGAAAAGAATGTAAAGTTTGAAACCTATGCTTCTTTAAGAATAAGAGGTGCAATACTTGATGAAATTAGAAAGCTAGATTGGATACCAAGAACGCTACGAAAAAAGCAAAAAGATTTAGATAAAGCTTATATACAATTAGAAAACCAATTAGGAAGACAACCAAGTGACTTAGAAATGGCGAAATATCTGAGTATTTCTCAAGATGAGTATTATATATTAATGAATGATATAAACATTGCAGCACTTATTTCAATAGATGAATATCCAAATCAGATTGAAACGATAAAAGACACTACTGCTGAAATGCCTTATAATTGTTTAGAAATGAATGAGCAAAAGGAATTACTTAAGGAAGCTATTGACAAATTGCCAGAAAGAGAAAAGCAAGTTATACTTCTATATTACTATGAAGAACTTACATTAAAAGAAATTAGTAGTGTACTTGAAGTTTCTGAATCAAGGATATCTCAGTTGCATACTAAGGGAGTGTCTAGATTACGAATGAATCTTAGTAAGTATAATATGACATTATCACTATAGATTAGGGGTGTTTATATGTTAAGGCCAATAGATACTCAAACAATATTGCAACAAACACAGGAAATAGCCAATAGACAGCAGGCTGCAAATAACAAAGATCAAATGTTACAGCATCAATTTTCAAATATTCTTACCAAACAAGTTCAAGAAAAAAATGAAACAGTAAGCAATGTATCAGCTGATGAAAAGCTTAGGAATAATACTCATGTTAATGAAGAAAAGAAGAATTCTCGTTTTAAATCATTACAAAAAAAGAAAAGTAAAAAGAAAAGCAGTAAGAAAAGTGATAGTTCACCATCAGTGGATGGAACAAGATTTGATGTGAGAATTTAAAGGAGTAGAACATGGAAATTTTAATTCAAAATGTACCCTATTATTGTTTGCTTTGGATAGGCGTAGGATTTATTCTTTTGATAATTGGTATTTTTATTTTGTCATACAAACAGTCTAATGTATCTCAATATACAGAAAAAGTTTCATCAGAAAATGTACTTGATGACCAATCTAATGTTCAAGAATTACTTTCATTTTTTCTACAAGAAGAAGAAAAGAAAAATAATGATTTTCGAAAAAATCTAATGAAGGCTTATGCACAGAAAGACGATCAGGAAATCAATACAAATAGCGAATTATCAACGCATTCATCGATGCCAATACAGAAAGAAAAATTTTCTGATATTATTAAACTCTGTGAGCAAGGTCTAGATGCCAATGAAATAGCAAAAAGACTCAAAATGGGTAAAGGAGAAGTTGAGTTAATTATTTCTTTATATATGATGAGGTAACTAATATGAAAAATAGTCACACAGAAAAGTTGATATATTATATGATGGGTATTGGATCTGGAATTATTTTATCAGGTATTTTGATGCTAGCCCTCATACTTAATACAAAAGAAGTCTATCAATATAACACAAATAATGCTATACAATTACCATCTGATAATATAGATATAGATAAAGAACAACTAATTAGTACTGAGATAGTCAATAAGCAATTAAGTAATGAAACAACTGATCAGCAAATAAGCACTGACATAGCTAATGAGTTAGAAGACATAAATACTAGTGATACACAATTAAACCAAAGTATAGAATCATCTGAAAATACGTTAATATCTCAAGGTGAGGACGAGGCTACTAATGAAGTTATTAGAATAGATATTCCTAATCATTTTGGTGCGTATCAAATATGTAAACTGTTACAAGAGCAAGGCATAATAGATAATTCTGATCAATTTCACCAGTATATAAAAGATCAAGGGAAAACTACTAAACTAAGAAGTGGAACATTTGTTTTTACAAAAGATCTTGAATATGATGAGGTGTTAAGAATTCTCATAAGAAAAAATATCAACTAGTTTTTGAGAAATAGGTTGAGTTTTTATTATACTTGTGATATTATAAAATGCGAAAATATAACACACGTGTGTACATGCTTTAATCGGTGCTTAAGATAAGTTGATTAAGGTGATAATATGCACGGAGGATATAACTAGGAGGATAAAAATGAGTGTAATTTCAATGAAACAGCTTTTAGAAGCAGGTGTACATTTCGGACACCAAACAAGAAGATGGAACCCTAAAATGAAAGAATACATCTTCACAGAAAGAAATGGTATTTATATTATTGATTTACAAAAAACAGCAAAAAAAGTAGATGAAGCCTATGCTAAAATCCGTGAGGTAGCAGAAGAGGGCGGGAAAGTATTATTTGTTGGAACAAAAAAACAAGCTCAAGAATCAATAAAATCTGAAGCAGAAAGATGTGGCATGTACTTCGTTAATCAAAGATGGTTAGGTGGTATGCTTACAAACTTTGCAACAATTAAAAGTCGTGTTGCACGTTTGAAACAATTAGAAGATATGGAAACAAACGGAACATTTGATGTTCTTCCTAAGAAAGAAGTTATTGAGCTGAGAAAAGAAATGGATAAGCTTGAGAAAAACTTAGGTGGTATTAAAGAAATGAAAAATCTGCCAGATTTATTGTTTGTAGTAGATCCTAGAAAAGAAAGAATAGCAATTCAAGAAGCACGTATATTAGGTATTCCTGTTGTTGCTATAGTTGATACAAACTGCGACCCTGAAGAAGTTGATTATGTTATTCCAGGTAACGATGATGCTATTCGTGCAGTAAAATTAATTGTTTCAAAAATGGCAGATGCTATTATAGAAACAAATCAAGGTGAAATATTCGAAACATCATCAGAGTCAAGTAACGAAGAGATTAAGAGTGCTAATCTTACAGAAGTTGCTACTCAAGATGAAGAGCTAATCGCTGAATAATAAATCGGAGGGAAGTTAATATGGCAATTACAGCTGCAATGGTAAAAGAATTACGTGAAAGAACTGGTGCAGGCATGATGGACTGCAAAACTGTATTAAATGAAGTTAATGGAGATATGGAAAAAGCAATAGAAGTTTTAAGAGAAAAAGGTTTAGCAAAAGCAGCTAAGAAGGCAGGACGTGTAGCAGCAGAGGGTTTAGTGAAAGAAGTAATTTCTCAAGATGGAAAAACTGCTTCAATTGTGGAGATTAATTCAGAAACTGACTTTGTTGCAAAAAACGAGCAATTTATTTATTTTGTAAATGATATAGCACAAATAGTACTTGACAATGATATAGATGATGTAGAGACATTAAAACAATTAGCATGGCCTCAAGATAATTCCAAAACAGTTGCCCAAGTGCTGAATGAAAAAATTTCAGTAATTGGTGAAAATTTAACCATAAGACGTGTAAAGCATTTAACAACTAATGGTACATTTGCTTCTTATACACATGGTGGTGGAAGAATTGTTGCAATTGTAGAGCTAGATGCTGTGGGTGATAAAGCAAACGAAGTAGGAAAGAATGTTGCAATGCAAATTGCTGCTGCAAACCCTGAGTTTCTATCTACAGCTGAGGTATCGGAAGAAAAGAAAAACAAGGAAAAAGAAATACTATTAGCACAAGCGATGAACGAAAATCCTGATAAACCACAAAATATCATTGAAAAAATGATTATGGGAAGATTAACAAAACAATTAAAAGAAATCTGTTTATTAGAACAAGAATATATCAAGGATCCTGATTTAACTGTTGCTAAATATGTTGCTTCTGAATTAAGCAGTGCTAATGTTATCAAAAGATTTGTACGTTTTGAAACAGGTGAAGGTATAGAGAAGAAAGAAGAAAACTTTGCTGAGGAAGTTGCAAAACAAATGCAAGGATAAAAAAAGGACACATTCGTGTCTTTTTTTTATGAAATTTCATCTAGTAATTAATAAACTTTTATGATAAAGTATTGATAGCAGGAAGGAGCTACAAATGAATAAGTACAGTCGCGTTTTAGTTAAATTAAGTGGTGAAGCATTAGCTGGTGATAATGGAAAAGGATTTAACCACGAAATCGTTGTCCGTGTAGCAAAACAATTGAAAGAACTCATAGATAATGGCACCCAGGTATGTGTTGTTATAGGAGGCGGAAATTTCTGGCGTGGAAGAACATCAGGAGATATGGATAGAACTAAAGCAGATCAAATAGGTATGTTAGCGACAGTAATGAACGCTTTATATGTAGCAGATGTATGCCGGATGCAAGATATAGAGACTATAATTCAAACACCATTTGAAATGGGCACTATATGTGAAAGGTTTTCTAAAGATAAGGCAGTAGAATACTTAAAGCAAGGCAGAATAGTTTTTTTTGCTGGAGGAACTGGTCATCCATTTTTTTCAACAGATACAGCTGCAGCACTTAGAGGTTGCGAGATTGAAGCTGATGCATTATTATTTGCAAAAAATATTGATGGTATCTATGATAGTGACCCTAAGATTAATCACCATGCGAAAAAGTATGATAAAATATCTTGCCAGAATATTCTTAAACAAGATCTTAAAGCTATTGATGCAAGTGCAGCAATATTATGTATTGAACAAAAGTTACCTATTGTTGTGTTCGACTTAAATATGGATAAGGGCATTGTAAGAGCTGCCTTAGGAGAACCAATAGGTACAACTATTTATATACAATAAATACGTATTAGGAGGTAACTATATGAGAGAAGAAGTTAAAAAATGTGAAGATAAGATGAAGAAAACAGTTAATGCATTATTAGATGAATTATCAGTTATTAGAGCAGGTAGAGCTAATCCAAATGTTCTTAATAGGATAACTGTTGATTATTATGGTCAGCCTACGCCGATACAACAAGTTGGGAATATAAGTGTACCAGAAGCACGTATTCTTCAAATTCAGCCATGGGATACCTCTATATTAAAAGCAATAGAAAAGGCAATTAATGAATCCGATCTTGGAATTAATCCATCTAATGATGGGAAAATGATAAGACTTATTTTCCCAGAAGTAACTGAAGAGCGCCGAAAAACATTAACTAAAGAAGTTAAGAAAAAGGGTGAAAATTCGAAGGTAGCAATTAGAAACATTAGACGAGAGACTTTAGATTTGTTAAAAAAATTGCAAAAGAATAATGAGATTTCTGAAGATGAATATAATACGTTAGAAAAAGACATACAAAAGTTAACTGATAAGTTTGTAGATGAAGTTGATAAGTGCACAGACAATAAAAATAAAGAAATTTTATCTGTATAAAGTATTGAGGCTCCTCGAGTTGAGGAGTCTTTTAGATATAGGAGGAAACAATGGAGCAAAGCACACTTCCCAGACATGTTGCAATTATTATGGATGGTAATGGTAGATGGGCTAAGAATAACAATGTATCAAGAAATGAAGGACATCGTAAAGGTACTCAAGTCTTAGAGAAAATTGTTAAATATTCAAACAAAATAGGAATTGAGTTCTTAACTGTGTACGCATTTTCTACCGAAAATTGGAGTAGACCTGAAAAAGAAGTAAATGGACTTATGAATTTAATGAGACATTATTTAGATAATAATCTAAAGTCCGCCAAAAAAGATGATATTAAATTTAATATTATAGGAAGCCGAGACGGACTCCCTAATGATATTAAGCTTAAAATAGAAAAATTACAAGAGTTAACTTGCCAAAAAAAAGGACTTGTCTTTAATATTGCATTAAATTATGGTGGCAAAGATGAGATTATAAGGGCATGTAAAAATATAGTAAGTGATGTGATTCAAAATAATGTATCACTAAATAGTATAGATGAAGAACTCTTTGGGCAATACTTAGATACGAGAAACCAACCTAATCCTGATCTGATGATTCGAACAAGTGGTGAAATGAGAACAAGTAACTTTTTACCTTGGCAACTTACATACAGTGAGTTCTATTTTACAAATATTTTATGGCCAGACTTCACTATTAGCGAGTTTGATAAGGCACTTGAAGAATTTAGAAGAAGAAAAAGACGCTTTGGAAAAAGCGAATAGGAGGAAAGTGACTTGGTTATAAGAATGATAACAGCAATCATAGGTATTCCATTAGCGATCTTACTCGTTGGGTTAGGAAATCCTACATTAAAATATACTATTATGATAATAGCACTCATAGGTATTTATGAATTTTTTGATAAGTTAAGCAAAACATATCGACCTATTAAACCAGTTGGCTATATAGGGATTATTTTATACTATATATTTTTAGACTATTTCACAGTACATTATAATATGTTTATTGCCCTTTTACTGATTGCACTACTTATTTTAGTGGTAGTGAAATATCCTAAGTATTCAATAGCTGATGTTGCACTTACGTTGTTTGCAACTATATATATCGGGGGTTTATTAAGCTTTGTTGTACTAATTCGTCAGCATACCTATGAAAGCTTTTGGATATGGATTCTTGTGATTAGTGCCTGGGGCTGTGATACATTTGCATATCTTACTGGTGTATTAATTGGGAAACATAAACTTGCAGTTAAACTTAGCCCCAAGAAAACTATAGAAGGGAGTATTGGCGGTATTTTAGGAGCGACTTTCCTCGCTTTTCTTTATATGCGATTTTATATGTGGTATAACCACATCCCATTACAACAATACACTATAATACTTATTGTCATTATTTCAACGATTATTTCTCAAATAGGTGATTTAGCAGCTTCAGCTATAAAACGAACACTCGATATCAAAGATTTTGGGGACATATTGCCAGGACATGGAGGTATTTTGGATAGATTTGATAGTTTGCTAATTGCAGCTCCAAGTTTATATATCTGTATTACACTATTAGAAAAATTTATGAGATAGGAGTTTTGATTTTGTGTTATAAAAATATAGCTATTTTAGGATCTACAGGCTCCATTGGTACACAAACGTTGGATGTTGTAAGACAAGACAAGATGCTAAAAATTATGGCGCTTACTACACATACTAATATTGACTTACTTGAAAAACAAATCATGGAATTTGAACCAATACTTGTATCAGTTATGGATGATCAAAAAGCACAGATACTACGAAAAAGCTTATCTAGTAAAGGAATTCATACAGAAGTACTTTCTGGAATCGATGGTCTTATAGCAGCAGCGACTTTAAATGAAGCAAATATGGTTGTTACGGCAGTAGTTGGTATGATAGGACTCATTCCAACTATTGAAGCTATAAAAAAGGGTAAAACAATCGCTCTTGCAAACAAAGAGACTCTTGTTGCTGGAGGAGATATTGTTATGAAACTATCAAGAGAGTTTCATTCCGAAATTATTCCAGTGGATAGTGAGCACTGTGCTATTTTTGAATGTCTTCAAGGCAATAAAAAAGAAGAAATATCTCGATTGATTGTTACTGCATCAGGAGGCCCTTTTAGAGAAAAAACCAAAGAACAGCTAAGTAAAGTGACTGTTGAGGATGCATTAAAACACCCTAATTGGTCTATGGGACCTAAAATTACTATTGATTCAGCAACGCTTATGAATAAGGGGCTAGAGGTCATTGAGGCAAAGCATCTATTTAATATGAATATGGATCAAATTGATGTAGTGGTTCATAAGGAGAGTATTATTCATTCAATGGTTGAATATGTTGATGGTTCAATAATAGCACAACTCAGTAATCCTGATATGAGACATCCAATTTCGTATGCAATTCATTACCCTAATAGAAAAGAAGCAGAATATATACGTAAGATTGATTTTAATACACTTAAAACATTATCCTTTGATATACCTAATACTGCACTGTTCCCATGTCTTAGCTATGCCTATGAAGCATTAAAAGTAGGTGGTACTATGCCAGCAGTATTAAATGCAGCAAACGAAACAGTTGTAGATGCTTTTTTAAATAAACAAATAGGTTTTTTAGAAATCCCTAAAATAATACATAAGGTTATGGAAAAACACATATGTATAAATAGACCAACGTTAGACGAGATATTGCTTTTCGATAAATGGGCTAGGGAATATAGTAAAGAGCAGGTGAAAAAATGATTATTAAAATTCTTATCATTGTTTTAATGTTTGCGTTTATTGTCATTGCCCACGAATGGGGACATTTTATAGCAGCAAGAAAAAATGGTGTTCTAGTACACGAATTTGCAATTGGAATGGGTCCTAAATTGTGGAGCATTAAAAAAGGAGAAACACTTTATTCCATAAGAGCTTTGCCAATTGGTGGATTTTGTAGCATGGAAGATGGGATAGAAGATCCCAAAAATGAAAGAGGCATGAATTCGAAAAAACCATGGCAAAAATTTATAGTTGTAGTTGCTGGAGCCTTAATGAATTTTATTCTTGCGTGGGTACTACTATGTATTATTGTTGGGTTTACAGGATATCAAGGGAATACCATAGCCTCTGTTTCTGAGAAGATGCCAGCTGCAGTTTTAGGGTTAAAAGTAGGTGATACAATTACAGCGATTGATGGGAAACGTGTAAACAATCTAGCTGAGATTAATGAAATAGTCAATAATGGAGACAAGATCTTTAATTTTCATGTTGAGAAAGCAGATGGGACTTTTTCTGATATATCTATTAGACCTCAAAGGATTTATTTGATTAGTAAAATTAACAAATTAAGTGATGAAAACCAAGAGAAGTTTGCAAATATTGAGCTTGGTTCTCAAATAGTGTCTATAGATGGCGTTAATGCAAGTGATATCCTAGATTATAATGACTTCACTAATAATAAGGATAAGGTTTATAACTTGCAAATTTTAACTAGTAAAGGAACCACAAACCTAAGTGTCAAGTCTATGGAACTAGAAACCTATACAATTTTTAGGTTTGGTTTTTCTACAAAAATCGAGAAGGCAAATATTTTACAAATAGTTGTATTAGGTTTTAAAGATATGTTAAGCCAAGTTGAAATGGTATGGCAAGGATTAGGAATGTTGGTATCTGGAGAGGCTAAACTAAGTGATATGGCAGGGTTTGTGGGTGTTGTAGATATTAGTGCAAAAGCATGGGATTCTGGCATGAAAGTAGGACCGCTACAAGCTATTTTGAATATTATGGCTATTGCTGCTTTTTTATCTGCAAATTTAGGTGTTGTAAACTTACTACCATTACCAGCACTGGATGGTGGAAGAATAGTATTTATTCTTGTTGAGATTCTTAGAGGTAAACCTATTGAACCAGAAAAAGAATCAGCAGTACATTTTATAGGTCTTGTTTTATTAATGATGTTAACAGTAGTAGTATTATATTATGATATAATGAGGATGAGAGGTTAGTGAAAATATATACAAGAAGTGAAACAAAAGAGGTCCAAGTAAAGGATATCAAGATAGGAGCAGGTAATCCTATTTTAGTGCAATCAATGACAAACACTAAGACAGAAGATGTTGAAGCAACTGTAGAACAAATTAATAGACTACAAGAAGTAGGATGTGAAATAGTTAGAGTTGCTGTTCCAAATGAAACTGCAGCAAGAGCACTTGAGAACATTGTAAGACGTATTAATATCCCTTTAGTTGCAGATATACATTTTGATTATAAGCTAGCTTTGATGGCCATAGAAAATGGTATTCATAAGCTTAGGATCAACCCAGGCAATATTGGGAGTATAGAGCGTACACAAATAGTAGTAGAAAAAGCTAAAAAACATCATATTCCTATAAGAATAGGCGTTAATTCAGGTTCATTAGAAAAAGATATACTTTCAAAATATGAAGGGCATGTTACAGCTTTGGGGATGCTAGAGAGTGCAAAAAAACATATAGATATTTTAGAGCAAATGTCATTTGATCAAATTGTAGTATCCTTAAAGGCTTCAAACGTTCCTCTTGCAATAGAGACTTATAAGGTATTTGCCGAACACTATAATTATCCACTTCATGTAGGTATTACTGAGGCTGGAACATTATATAAAGGGACAATAAAGTCTTCAGTTGGGTTAGGTGCTATTTTATCTTTAGGAATTGGTGATACAATAAGAGTATCTTTGTCAGATGACCCTGTAAAAGAAGTTGAGTGTGCAAGATATATTTTGCAGTCACTACATCTTCGAAAGTTTGGTGTTGAAATCATATCTTGCCCTACGTGTGGACGTACAGACGTAGATTTAATCTCACTTGCTAATAAAGTAGAAGATTACACAAGACATATTAATAAAAATATAACGATAGCTGTTATGGGCTGTATAGTCAATGGACCTGGTGAAGCAAAAGAAGCAGACATTGGTATAGCATGTGGTAAACAGGAAGGACTCATATTTAAAAAAGGACAGATCATTAGGAAGGTCAAAGAGCATGAACTTTTTGATGCTTTTATAGAAGAATTGCAAGATATATTATAAAGGGGATAAAATGATGATTGAAAATAATATGAATCATTGTTTTTCACAAGTGTTTTCTAAGTTAAAAATTGAAGAAAATATAAGAAGACTTTTTGATGAATGTATTGTCGACAATATTATAATCAACAAATCCTCAAAAGAAATAGATATCTATTTAAATAGTATAGACAATTCACTATTAAATGAAATAAAAGAATTAGAAATACAAATAAAAAGCAACTTCATAGGGGTTAATCGTGTTTCTATAAAAATGATACCTAAGGATATAGATACTAATCAAAAAGAAGAAATTTTAAAAGATAATTGGAATAGTATTCTTTCACTGATCACAAAAGAAAATCCTTTTTTTGGAGCTATAATATATTATTCAAACTGGGAAATGGTCCAAGAAACTCTTCAGATTACTTTACCCTATGATTACAGAAATTATATTGAAAAAATGTGCTGCAAAGAGATTATGCTAAAGACTATTTGTGACTTAGTAGGAACAATAAATATTGCCTTTAACTATTCAATGAAAACTAAAGAAAATATGCCTAAAATTGAAGATGAAACAAAAAACATCATCCATCAGCAGGTTATCAATGTTTCACATTCAGTTGTAAAAGAGAGTAAAAATCAACGTGTAGATAAAGTACAGGAAGATGATGACATTATATTTGGTAAAGAATTTAATGGAGCTGTAACTCAATTATCTAGTTTATCAGAAAATGATGAAAGTGTTATTATACAAGTAGAGATATTAAATGTAGAAATTCGTGATCTGAAAAATGAAAATAAGCTTGTAATTATTGATGTTACTGATTATACGAACTCTATTACCTGTAAATTTTTTGTAAAAAAAGAACACTTTGATAAGGTGAAAGGAAATATAAAAAAGGGATGCTGGATAAACATTAAAGGAGTCTTAGAATATGATTCATTTATTCAGGAGCGTATTATCAAAGCAAAAGATATTACTAAGGCACATGCATCAAAATCTATTAGAATGGACCAAGCTGATGAAAAAAGAGTAGAACTACATGCTCATACGCAGATGAGTAGTATGGATGCAGTTGTGCCCGTAAGCAAGCTTATAGAAAGAGCAGCCTTGTGGGGACATAAAGCAATAGCAATCACAGACCATGGCGTTGTACAAGCCTTCCCTGATGCAGCAGCATCAGCCAAAAAGCATAAAATAAAAGTAATATATGGGGTAGAGGCTTATATTGTAGACGATTTAGCTTCTATTGTACAAAGCCCAAAAGACCAAACATTTGATGACACTTATATTGTATTTGATTTAGAAACAACAGGATTTATTCCTGGTAAAGATAAGATTACGGAAATAGGTGCTATAAAAATAAGAAATGGTGAGATTGTAGATAAGTACCAAACGTTTGTCAATCCAAAACAGCCAATAAGCAAGGAAGTGACAGAGCTAACAGGCATTACAAATGAGATGGTGGCAAATGCACCTATTATTGAAGAAGTATTACCTAATTTTTTAGATTTCATTCAAGATGGTGTGCTTGTAGCTCATAATTCAGATTTTGATGTAAGCTTTATCAGTTACTTTGCTAAAAGCATAAATTTCGAAATCAATAATTCTGTGGTAGATACTTTGGGACTAGCTAGATTACTGCTTCCTAATTTAACAAAACATAAACTCAATTATGTGGCACAGGCATTAGATATAGAGCTTAAAAATCATCATAGAGCTATAGATGATGCCCATGCAACTGCATTAATTTTTCTTGAATTTATAAAGATGTTTAAGAAACTTTCTATAAATTCATTAAATCAAATCAATTTATATGCAGCCAAACAAATCGATGTTAAAAAACTAAAAACATATCATGCTATTATCCTAGTAAAAGATCAAGTAGGGCTTGTGAATCTATATAAAATGATTTCCAAAGCTCATATTGAATATTTCTTTAAAAGACCAAGAATTCCAAAAAGTATATATATGCAATATAATGAAGGACTTATGATAGGTTCAGCATGTGAAGCAGGAGAGCTATATAAAGCTATATTAGAAAACAAAGCGGAAGAAATAATTAAAGACATTGCTAATTTCTATGACTATTTAGAAATACAGCCTATTGCAAATAATGAATTTTTGGTTACCAATCATAAGGTTTCTTCAAAAGAAGAATTAAGGACGATTAATAAAAAGATAGTGCATTTGGGAAATCAACTTGGGAAACTAGTCATAGCTTCGGGGGATGTGCATTTTTTAGATCCAGAAGATGAAGTCTATCGAAGGATCATTATGAAAGGACAGAATTTCACAGATGCTGATCATCAACCACCTTTATATTTACATACAACTGATGAATTCTTAAAGGAATTTGCATATTTAGGTGAAGAGATCGCATATCAAGTAGTTATTGAAAATCCCAATAAAATTGCTGATTTAATAGAAGAGGTTAAACCCATTCCTGATGAGACATTTCCTCCTGAAATAGAAGGAGCAGAAGATGAACTTATTGATATTACTACAAAAAAAGCAAGAGAAATTTATGGAGAGCCCCTTCCAAATCCAGTTAAAAATAGGTTAGATAGAGAACTCGGATCAATCATAAAAAATGGATTTGCTGTGCTCTATATTATTGCCCAAAAGTTAGTTTGGAAATCTTTGGAGGATGGCTATCTAGTAGGATCTAGAGGCTCTGTAGGATCTTCTTTTGTTGCTACTATGGCAACAATAACAGAGGTGAACCCACTTCCACCTCATTATATTTGTCCTTCATGCAAGTATTCAGATTTTGACTCCGAAGATGTCAAAAAGTTTGCTGGAGGTTCAGGATGTGACATGCCAGATAAATCATGTCCATCTTGTGGAAAGATTCTTCAAAAAGAGGGGCATGATATACCATTTGAAACTTTTCTTGGGTTTGATGGTGACAAGGAACCAGATATAGATCTTAACTTTTCAGGGGAATACCAGTCTAGAGCACATGCTTACACAGAAGAACTATTTGGTTCTTCTCATGTATTTCGGGCAGGAACAATTGGCACTTTGGCAGAAAAGACTGCATATGGCTTTGTTCAGAAGTATTTAGAAGAAAAAAACATGGTTCTTAGTAAGGCTGAGATTGGTCGATTGACATTAGGCTGTACAGGTATTAAAAGGACTACAGGACAACATCCAGGAGGTCTTATGATCGTTCCGAGAAACAATGACATACACAACTTTTGTCCAGTTCAAAGACCAGCTAATGACATGAAATCTACAACTACCACAACACATTTTGATTATCATTCGATTAGTGGTAGATTATTAAAATTAGATATTTTAGGGCATGATGATCCAACCATAATACGTATGCTTGAAGATATAACAGGTATTGATGCTAGAACGATTCCCTTAGATGATAAAAAAGTTATGTCTTTATTTACAAGTACAGATGCCTTAAATGTAACTAAGGAAGAAATAAATAGCGATGTTGGGTCTTTGGCACTTCCAGAGTTTGGAACTAAGTTTGTAAGGCAAATGCTAGTAGATACCAAACCTTCTACATTTTCTGATTTAATACGCATATCAGGTTTATCCCATGGTACGGATGTTTGGCTAAATAATGCACAAGAATTAGTAAGATCAGGAACAGCAAACATTTCTGAAGTTATTTCAACAAGAGATGATATTATGGTTTATTTAATTATACAGGGTGTAGAGAAAAAGTCGGCATTTAAAATTATGGAATCTGTTAGAAAAGGAAAAGGACTATCAGAACAGCAAGAACAAGAAATGAGAGACGCAGGTGTTAAAGACTGGTATATAGATTCATGTAAAAAAATTAAATACATGTTTCCAAAGGCACATGCAGCAGCATATGTAATGATGGCTTTTCGTATTGCTTACTTTAAGGTATATTACCCAGAGGCTTTCTATGCAGCCTACTTTTCAATAAGAGCTAAGGGAGCTTTTGACTATGAACTTATGTGCAAAGGGAAGCAAGTATGTGAAGACGCAATAAAGCAGTTAGAACAAAGTTCAAATTTGTCAACGAAAGAAAAAGATATTTTAACTGTATTAGAAGTAGTAAGAGAAATGTATGCTAGAGGGATTATATTTAAACCTATTGACCTTTATGAATCTGATGCAGAACGTTTTATTATTAAACCAGATGGTATTTTACCTCCTTTTAATAGTTTGCAGGGGCTTGGGGATACTGCTGCTAAAAGCATCATTGAATCAAGAGGCACTGGAAATTTCTTGTCGATTGAAGATTTTAAGAATAAAACAAAAGTCAGTGGTACAATAATAGAACTAATGAAGGAAAATAATATTTTGAGAGACTTACCAGAAACAAGTCAATTAAGTTTGTTTTAATGAATAAATAACGATTATTTTAAATTGTGCTTGATTTTATATAAAAATAGGAGTATACTTTTGTATTATATAAACGTGTGTTCTGTAGAAAGAGTGGGTCTTGGCCCACTCTTTCTACATGTTTTATGATAATGAAATATATTTAAATGAATTTAAGAAGTATAAATTTAAAAAGTAAATTTTTTATTATTATTATACAGAGGTGAGCTATGAAAAAAATTATTGAAGAAGTTTCTCATTATCTAGAACCTATTATAAAAGAAAAGGCTGTTGAATTAGTTGATGTAGAATTTGTAAAAGAAGGGCCAAACTACTATTTAAGAATTTATATAGACAAAGAAAATGGTGTAACTATTGATGATTGTGTCAATGTAAGCAGGGCTATAGAAGTGATATTAGATGATAAGGATGTTATACAGCAAAAATATGTTTTAGAGGTAAGTTCACCTGGAATAGATAGAGTACTAAAGAAAGACAAGGATTTTGAAAAGTACAAAGGAAGACTTATAGACATCAAGTTATATAAACCAATTAATCATAATAAGCACTTACAGGGCATATTAATTGCAAAAACACCAGATAAGCTTGTTATTGAAGATAGTAACCATAAGCAAATAGAATTAAACACAAATGATATCGCATTAGTAAGACTAGCCGTTGTATTTTGATTATAGTGAGGGATTTATTATGAGGAGGATATTACAATGAATAAAGATTTTATTGCTGCAATTGAGGAAATTGCTAAAACAAAGGGAATTAATAAAGAAAAATTACATGAGGCTATAAGACAGTCAGTAGAAGTAGCATGTAAAAAACATTTTGGAATTGGAGCAGCTGTAAAACAAAACATTAAAACCACGATTAATGAAGAAAATGGAGAAGTTAAGGTATTTGCCATAAAAAAAATAGTTGAAGATGAAGAAGTAAATAATACACTTTTAGAAATAGGAATTACTGATGCAAAAAATATCAGTCCAGTTGTAAAGCTTGATGATACAATTGAAGTTGAGGTTACTCCAAAGAACTTTGGGCGCATTGCAGCACAAAATGCTAAACAAGTTGTCATTCAAAAAATTAAAGAAGCAGAAAGACAAATGGTTTATGAAGAATATAGTGTAAAGCTTAGTGACATAGTAAAAGGTAGAGTACTTAGAAAAGAGAAAAATGGTTATATTGTTCAGTTAGACTTTACAGAGGCATCATTGCCACTTAGTGAGGCAATGCCTACAGAAAACTTTGAAAAAGAGATGGGACAAGGAATGGGAGTGAGCGAGATTAAATCGTTTTATTTACTTTCCGTCAAAGATTTTAATAAGAATGAAGGAAAAGCAGATAGTAAAAATAAAAATTCTGGAGCTCAAGTTATTGTTTCACGTACACATCCTGACCTTGTCAAAAGATTATTTGAACAAGAAGTGGTAGAAATCAAAGATGGAACAGTTGTTATACGAGGTATCGCAAGAGAGGCAGGATCACGTACAAAGATGGCAGTGCATTCTAATGATCCATTAGTAGATCCTATTGGTTCTTGTGTAGGAGAAAAAGGTAAACGTATTAATACAATAGTTGATGAACTTGGAGGAGAAAAAATTGATATAGTTCGCTATAGTGATGATCCGAAAGAATTCATTAGGGCAGCACTTAGCCCTGCTAAGGTGCTTGATGTTTGTATCGATGAATCTTCATTTGAGAAAGGATCAGAAAAAAGTGCTCAAGTTCTTGTACCAGCTAATATATTGACATTAGCTATTGGAAAAGGTGGGCAGAATGTAAGATTGGCGGCTAAATTAACTGGATGGAAAATAGACATTAAAAGTGCATCACCTGAAGAAGAAAGAGAGTATAGTGTAGAGGAGTGATTTTATGAAGCCAAGAAAGATTCCTTTACGAAAATGTACAGGATGCAGTGAGATGAAAGATAAGAGAACAATGATTAGAGTGGTAAAGTCTAGTGATGATCAATTTTCTTTAGACTTCACAGGTAAGAAACCTGGACGTGGTGCTTATATATGTAAAAATATTACTTGCCTAGATAGAGCAGAGTCAAATAAAGGACTTGAAAAGTCATTTAAAATGTCTATTAATAAAGAGATTTATAAATTATTAAGAGAAGAATTTGAAAGTAATGGAAATAATGAATGAGTTAAAGATATATCAGTTAATCGGAATATGCCAGAAGGCAAGAAAATTAGTTTCAGGTGAATTTGCATGTAAAAAGGCAGTACTTGACAATAGTGCCTGTCTTATCATTGTTGCACATGATGCTTCAGAAAACACAAAAAAGCTATTTAGAGATAAATGTAGTTATAGAAGCATTAAGTGTCTTGTCTGGAGCGAAAAAGAAAAACTAGGTAATATATTAGGAAAAGATCAAAGAGCAGTAATAGCAATACTTGATCAAAAGTTAGGAATTAAATTAAATGAAATGATCGAAGCGACCCATTAAATAATTGGAGGTGGATTTATGTCTAAAATAAGAGTTTATGAATTAGCTAAAAAACTAGATGTAAATACAAAAGATATAATAAGTAAGCTTAAGGAGCATGATGTTGTTGTCCAAAGTCATATGAGTACTTTAAGTGAAAAAGAAATTGAGCTCATTACGAAACACTTTTCTTCAGATAATGTTAATGAAGTAAATAAGGATTCAAAAAAGAATCAATCTGAAGATAATAAAAATCAAAAGAAAAGTGAAAACTCAGCTGGTGATAAGATAGCCAAAGGTGCGTCAAAAAAGAAAAGTTTCAATAAACCTTTAGATAGCAATATGACAAAACTAAGTAATAAAGAAGTAATCAATGATGAGCCTAAAAGAGAAATCTTAGAGACAAAAGAAAAATTGGCTAATAGGTCAAATAATAAACCTAATAGTAATCAAAACAAAAATCAAAATAATAAGCAAAACAAAAATCAAAATAGTAATCAAAACAGTAATCAAAACAGTAATCAAAATAGTAATCAAAACAGTAATCAAAATAATAAGCAAAATAATAAGCAGGACATTAAACAAGAAGTTAAACAAGAAATTAAGCAAGAAGTTAAGCAAGAAATTAAAGAAGATGTACAAGAGGATATAATAAGAATTATTCAGCTTCCAACAACTATTTCTATAAAAGATTTAGCTCAAAAATTACAGCAAGCCCCTACTACGCTTATTAAGTCTCTTATGAAAAAGGGTATTATTGCAACCATCAATCAAGAAATAGACTTTGAGCTAGCAAGCCAAGTAGCAGAAGAGTATGATGTGCTAACAGAACCAGAAGAAGAAGTAGATTTATTAGAAGAAGTGTTTGGTATTTCTGAAGATGCCCCTGAAGATCTAGTAGAAAGACCACCTGTTGTTGTTGTTATGGGGCATGTTGATCATGGTAAAACATCGTTATTAGATGCAATACGTTCAACAAGTGTAACGACACGAGAAGCAGGCGGTATTACGCAACATATAGGTGCTTCTTCTATAAGTATTAATTCTAAGAAAATTACATTTTTAGATACTCCTGGTCATGAAGCGTTTACAGCTATGCGTATGAGAGGGGCACAAGTTACAGATATTGCTATACTTGTTGTAGCTGCTGATGATGGTGTAATGCCACAAACAATAGAAGCAATTAATCACGCAAAAGCAGCCAACGTTCAAATAATTGTTGCTATAAATAAAATGGATAAACATGGTGCAAACCCTGATAGAGTAAAACAAGAACTTGCAGACCAAGGATTATTAGTTGAAGATTGGGGTGGCGATGTTATTTGTGTTCCTGTTTCAGCAACGAAAAAAGAAGGGCTAGATACGCTTTTAGACATGGTTCTTTTAGTTGGGGAAATGGCGGATTTGAAAGCAAACCCAAATAAAAAGGCAAGAGGCACTATTATTGAATCACAGCTTGATAAAGGAAGAGGACCAGTAGCTACAGTTCTTGTACAAGAGGGAACATTAAAAGTGAGTGATCCTATAGTTGCAGGGACTTCATTTGGTAGAATAAGAGCTATGATTGATGATAAAGGAAGAAATATAAAGAAAGCTCCTCCATCTACACCAGTAGAAATATTAGGATTATCAGAAGTTCCTATGGCAGGAGATATGTTTTATGTAGCAAATTCAGATAAACAAGCAAGGCAAGTGGCAGACAAAATAAAAGCTCAAGGAAGACAACAACTTACTGGGCAATCAACAAATAAAGTCTCACTTGATGACTTGTTCCAACAAATCCAAGAAGGGAAAATTAAAGATCTCAATATTGTTATCAAAGCAGACGTGCAAGGTTCTGTTGAAGCAGTTCGCCAAAGTTTAGAAAAACTTTCAAATGATGAAGTGCGTATTAAAATAATTCATGGTGGCGTAGGAGCTATCACAGAATATGATGTTATGTTAGCATCAGCTTCAGGAGCAATTATCATTGGATTTAATGTAAGACCAGAGGCAAGTACAAAAGCAATGGCAGACAGGGAACAGGTTGATATACGTCTCTATAGAATTATCTATAATGCCATAGAAGATATACAAGCTGCCATGAAAGGTATGCTAGATCCAGAATACGTTGAGAAGGTAACAGGGCATGCCCAAATTAGACAAACATTTAAAGTATCTGGAGTTGGTACTATTGGGGGATCATATGTATTAGATGGAAAGATCTACCGTAATTCAAAAGTACGTATTGTTAGAGATGGTATTGTCGTATATGAAGGTCATTTATCATCTTTAAAAAGATTTAAAGACGATGTAAAAGAAGTAAGCACCAATTATGAATGTGGTCTTATGTTTGAAAGGTATAATGACATAAAAATTGGAGATGTTGTAGAAGCATTTATACTTGAAGAAATTCCAAGATAGGGTGATTAATATGGCAAATCAGAGGCTTGTAAGGACAAATGAAGAAATAAAAAGAGAATTATCTGATATTATTAGAACTGAAGTAAAGGACCCAAGGCTAGCAGGTGTTATGATTAGTGTGGTAGCTGTTGAAACAACTAATGATCTTAAAACATCTAAAGTATATATTAGTGTATTACAAGACGATAAAAGAGATGATGTTATGCATGCACTAAACTCAGCACATGGTTTTATAAGAAAAGAAGTAGCTAGAAGAATTAATCTTAGAAATACACCAGAATTTATTTTTAAACTAGATGAAACTATTAAATATGGAATGCATATGGAACAGGTAATTAAAGAGGTTCTCAAAGGTAGTGAAGAGTAATGTGTGAGAGAATAATTACTGCATTAAAAAGAGCAAAACATGTTTTAGTAGTAACACATCATAATCCAGATGGAGATGCGATAGGTGCATTAGGTGGTATTGGCCACATATGTAGTTTTTTAAGTGTACCTTACACATTGTTATTAGAAACTCATCCAAAAAAATTATGTTATATTACAGAGGGACTTAATATCTCAGATAAATTTACTGAGAACTTTGATACATTTGTTAGTGTTGATTGTGGAGATGTTTATAGATTTGAAAAATATATTCATTATTATGACAGTGCACAAGTAACCATTAATATTGACCATCATCAAACGAATAATCTTTTTGCTGACATCAATTATGTTGAAGCAGATGCTTCCTCAGCATCTGAATTAGTTTATAACCTTGCTAAAGCATGTAATATGCCTACTACAGTTGACTTTGCAAAAGCTATTTATACAGGGGTTGTTTCAGATACAGGTGGATTTATGTACCCTGCAACGAAACCAAGCACACATAGAGTAGCTGCAGAATTAATTAGTTTAAATTTCGATTTCACTTCAATTTATCATTCGCTCGTCCATTTAAAGTCAGAAAAGACAATAACACTTGAAACAATTGCGATGAATCGTCTTGTAAAACTAAATAATAAAGGATTTTTCTTAACTTATATTACAAAACAAGATTTAAACAGTGTTGAGGCAGATAAGGATGATATATCTGGAATTGTCAGCTATATTAAGAACATTGAAGGATGTAATATGGCAGTATTCATTTATGAAGAGGCATATAATAAGTATAAGGTAAGTTTAAGAAGTAATGAGCCTTATGATGTAGCTTCTATTGCCCAAAGCTTCAGCGGGGGTGGGCATAAAAGAGCTGCTGGTGCAACAATAGATGGTTCATTAGAACAGGTTGTAGATATACTTAAGCAAAAACTTATCTTATAATATTTAAATAAGAGAAGGATAGAAAAATATGATAAGCGGTATTATAAATGTTTTTAAAGAGAAGGGATATACATCACACGATGTTGTTGCCAAGGCAAGAGGAATTTTACATGAAAAAAAAATTGGCCATGCAGGAACCCTTGATCCAAATGCAGAAGGAGTACTGCCTTTATGTATAGGAAATGCAACAAAAGCTATAGAGTATTTAACTAATGAAGATAAATGTTATGAGGCTGAAGTTATACTAGGTGCAAATACAACAACTGAAGATGAAACAGGAGACATTATAGAGACATTTCCAGTTAATATAGATAAAGATGAAGTAGAACATGTAATGAGTACTTTTATAGGAGAATACGAACAAATACCACCAATGTATTCAGCTATAAAAGTTAATGGAGTAAGGCTCTATGAATTAGCAAGAAAAGGTATTATCATAGAAAGACCAAAAAGACAGGTTTACGTCTATGAATGTTCTGTAAGTGATTGGTTATCACATAATCGCTTTAAGATTAAAGTAAGATGTTCTAAAGGAACATATATACGTACACTTTGCAGTGATATAGGAATAAAGCTAAACTGTGGTGCATACATGGGTGCTTTATTACGCACTAAGGTAGGCAGATTTGAATTGAAAAATAGTGTTTTCTTATCTGAATTAGAGCAAAACAAAGATAATCTTTCAAAATATATATACTCAATAGAAAATATATTTGAGGATTTTCCTAAAGGGTTTATAAAAGATAAGGCAAGGACGCGTCTTTATAATGGTAATAAATTGTTTTTAGGGGACATAGATATTCAAGATCAATTTTACCATCAAAAAATATGCATTTATGACGACCACTGCCTTAGAGGAATATATGTATTTAATGAGGTAGAAAAATGTTTTTCACCTGAAAAAATGTTTTTACCCAGATAATTAAGAGGTGTATATCATGCAATATATTTGTGGCACAACGAATATTAAACAAAACAAACATAGTATTGTTGTTCTTGGTAATTTTGATGGTGTACATATTGGACATCAAAAGTTATTTGATGTGGCAAAGATGAAGGCCATCCAAAAAGACTTACAAGTAGTCGTGCTTTCATTTTATCCACCTCCTACTTGGATATTAGGAAAACAACCTAAAACGCTTCTTATGAGCAGAGAAGATAAGAGAAATAAAATTGAAAGTATGGGAATAGACGTACTTATTGAATATCCTTTTACGAAAGAATTTGCAAATATGGCACCTGAAGTTTTTTTCACTTCTATTCTAAGGGATGAGCTTAAAGCAAAAGTATTAATTATAGGAAATAATTATTATTTTGGTAAGGGTAAAACGGCAGATGCTCATTATATGAAAAAATTAGGAAAAGAATATAATGTTGAAATATGTGTCATTGATACCATCAAAAGCAATAATATTGAAGTATCAAGTTCTTATATAAGAAATTTAATACAAGATGGGAACATAGAAAAAGCAAATATGTTGCTTGGCCATCCTTATTCTATGTCAGGAATAGTCATAGATGGTAAAAAAATAGGAAGATTAATAGGTTTTCCAACGATTAATATTATACCTGATATAGATAGAACACACCCCCCTAATGGCGTATATGCTACGACAACAAGAATAAATAATAAAATTTATTGGAGCATTACTAATATAGGGTATAATCCAACAGTTAATGGAGAAAATAAGATTATAGAAACACATATTTTAGATTTTTCAAATATGATTTATGGTGATACTGTTGAAATGTTTTTTTATAAATTTATAAGGAAAGAGACTAAATTTAGTTCTATAGATATGTTGAAAGATCAAATCAAACAAGATAAAGATGAAACCCAAAAAATTCTTAAAATGTTTTTAAAATAGTTTGCAATGCATATAAGTTTATGCTATACTTTTTAAGTGCTATTACCATTACTCAGATTTAGGATGCTCCGACCTTATCTTAGTAATAGGTCTATGTAAAATATAAGGAGGTATATAAAATGACAAAAGAACGTAAACAAGAAATTATCAAAAAGTATGGAAGAAATGACAATGATACAGGATCACCAGAAGTTCAAATTGCATTACTTACAGAGAGAATTAATCATCTCACAGAACACTTACGTACACATAAAAAAGATCATCATTCAAGAAGAGGATTACTTATGATGGTTGGTAATAGAAGAGGTCTGTTAAATTACCTTATTAAGACAGATATTGAAAGATATCGTGCAATTATTGCAGAACTTGGAATAAGAAAATAGTCAAGAGCGGAGACATCCGCTCTTTTTTATAAAATATGTAAGAATAAAAGGATAATAAGAGGAGAGGTCATGTTTTTTTTGTGCAATGTCATAAGAGGCTTAAGTGTACTTTAAGCATTTTATAAGATTGCGCAAACAAGGTTTCTCTTCTAAAATTAAATAAAAAGCAAACTTATGAGGAGAATGTAAAATGATAAAAAACTATGAAACGACTATAGCAGGAAGAAAATTTTCAGTAGAAATTGGAAGAGTAGCAGAACTTGCAAATGCGTCAGCTTTAGTAAGATATGGTGATACAGTTATTTTAGCTACTGTAGTAGCTAGTCCAGAACCAAAAGATGGGATTGATTTTTTTCCACTAAGTGTAAACTATGAAGAAAAATTTTATGCTGTTGGAAGAATACCTGGAGGTTTTATTAAAAGAGAATCAAGGCCCTCTGAAAGAGCAATACTTACTTCTAGAGTAATTGATAGACCAATTAGACCTTTATTCCCTAAAGATTACAGAAATGATGTTGTTATTACCACAACTGTTATGTCAGTAGATCCTAATTGTAGTCCTGAAGTTACAGCAATGATTGCAGCCTCTCTCGTACTTGATATATCTGAAATTCCATTTTATGGACCAGTTGCCTCTGTTCAAATAGGCTATATAGATGGACAGTATATAGTAAATCCGACACAAGATGAAAGATTAAAAAGCAGCTTAGCTCTTACAGTTTCATCTAGTAGAGATAAAGTAATGATGATTGAGGCTGGAGCAGATGAAATAGAAGATAACATAATGGTAGAAGCAATTATGTTTGCTCACAAGTTTAACCAGAAAATAGTTGATTTTATTCAGCAAATAAAAGATGACTGTGGTAAAGAAAAAGATTTTAATTATAAAAGAACAGTAGTTCCAGAAGATGTCTATAACTATATAATTAGCCTTATTGGAGATTCACGAATGGAAGAGGCTGTATTTACAGATGATAAACAAGTAAGAGAACAACAATTAAGCGAATTAAAAAATGAAGTGATACAGATAATAATGCTAGAAGGGAAAGAAGAATATCTTGACCACCTAGAAGAAGCATTTTATAACTTTGAGAAGAAAACTGTTAGAAGAATGATATTAAAGCACTCAAAAAGGCCTGATGGGCGTGCACTAGATGAAATTAGACCACTAAGGGCTGAAGTTGACATTTTACCAAGGACACATGGTACTGGACTGTTTACTAGAGGACAAACTCAAGTATTAACGATAACCACTTTAGGTCCTTTATCAGACATGCAAACCCTTGACGGATTGGATGAATTAGAAGTATCTAAAAGATATATGCATCACTATAATTTTCCTCCTTATTCTGTAGGTGAAGCAAGATCTCCAAGAGCACCTGGAAGAAGAGAAATTGGACATGGTGCATTGGCAGAAAGAGCACTTGTGCCTGTTTTACCGACAGAAGCAGAATTCCCATATGCCATTCGCTTAGTATCAGAAGTGTTAAGTTCAAATGGATCAACATCTCAGGCAAGTATTTGTGGATCAACCTTATCTCTTATGGCTGCAGGAGTACCAATAAAGGCTCCAGTTGCTGGTATTTCAGTAGGACTCGTTACAGGAGAAACTGATGATGACTTTGTGCTTTTGACAGATATCCAAGGTTTAGAAGATTTCTTTGGTGATATGGACTTTAAGGTAGGCGGAACACACAAAGGAATTACAGCAATTCAAATGGATATGAAAATTCAAGGGCTTACCGAAGAAATAATTAGAACTGCAATTGAGCAGACAAGAAAGGCAAGATATTATATACTAGATGAAGTCATGTTAAAAACAATTGCTAAGCCAAGACAAGAAATATCCCCTTATGCACCTTCGATTATACAAATGATCATTAACCCTGAAAAGATAAGTGAAGTAATAGGACCAAAAGGTAAAATGATTAATAAGATCATTGAAGAAACAGGTGTAAAGATTGATATTCAAGATGATGGACATGTCTCTATTTGTGGAAATGATAAAGATAAAATTAAAAGAGCGATACAAATTATAGATGGTATTGTAAAAGATATTGAAGTCGGTCAGATATATAAAGCAAAAGTTGTAAAATTGATGAACTTTGGTGCATTTGTAGAGCTTGTACCAGGGAAAGAAGGGTTAGTTCATATTTCTCAGCTTGATACACAAAGAGTTGCAAAAGTTGAAGATGTAGTAAATATTGGTGATGAAATTGACGTACAGGTAGTTGAAATAGACAAGCAAGGAAGAATTAATTTATCAAGAAAAGTATTATTAAAGAAAGAAGAAAAATCACAAATCAGTGAAATGGAATAATAAATTGTAATGCTTTATAAGATAAGATATAGTTAAACAAATAGTTAGAAGGATATATAGGGGAGGTAAGATACCTACCCCTGTTTTTCCATTAGAAATCTCTTCCGAAGTAGCTATCACGGCTATCAAAACGATCACGGTTGTTACGTCTACGGCAATTTCTTCTACACCAATCGCATCTTTCATCTTGATAAAATTCATCAAGTAAGTCTTCAACGCCACGTACAAATTCAAGAGCAGCTTCACATTCTCTTCTATTATTACGTCTATTGTCATCAAAAAAGTCACCTGCTACGTTACTATTATTCCAGTTATTAGAACATCCCATTAACTAAACCCCTTTCAATATATACTTTTTGAGTAGCGCCACTCTAATTCTATAATATGCAGTTAGACAAGAAATGACATTGTTTTATAAAAAGTTTTATTATTGAGGTGATACTATCCATGAAAAAGCAAAAATGGAAGCCAGGAAATATGATTTACCCGCTGCCTGCGATTATGGTAAGCTGTGGGGATAAAGAGTGTGCGAATATTATTACTGTTGCATGGACAGGTACTATCTGTACCAATCCGCCTATGACCTATATTTCCATTAGACCAGAAAGATATTCCTACAATCTCATTAAAGAAAAGGGCTATTACGTTATTAATTTAACGACAAGAAAATTATTAAACGCTGTTGATTTTTGTGGTGTACGCTCAGGCAAGGATTGTGACAAGTTTAAGTTAATGCAGTTACATCCACAATTTGTTAGTGAAACAGGATGTCCTATGATCGAAGAAAGCCCAGTAAATATTGAATGTAAAGTAAAGGAAATCAAGGAATTAGGTTCTCATCATATGTTTATATCAGATGTTATTAATGTATATGTAGATGAACAATATATTGATCGTAATAATAAGTTTCATTTAAATGATTCAAAGCTTGTTACTTATTCACATGGAGCTTATTTCACATTAGGGGAACAAATAGGTACATTTGGATGTTCAGTTACTAAAAAGAAAAAGAAGACGAAAAGGCCATCTAATATGAAGTAAATATTAGGTGGCTTTAATTCTTTCAGAATCTTAGATAACTATTTCCATCTATCGGAATAACAAGCTGAATAGGGAACTCTTTTTTGTTTGTTCCAATTGCATACATAGAGTAAAATCTACTAGGCTTTAATCTAATATTTTCAACATTAAGGAGTGTTCTACTGGTATTAATATCTCGAATACATATAGTATAAGTACCTTGTTTTAGCATAATATAGTTTGTAACTTGACATGGAGCAATATTTTTAAATATAGATGATCCATCAGATAAAGTTATATCAATGTTTGAAAGTGCGTTTGAATAGTGAGCAAATCGACACAGCAAGTTGTTAGAAGGAATTGCCCTCTTTGTGTCCTCGATAAAATTTATATCTATTCCTATTGCATCTTTCTGTTTTGAAGCAATTATAGATGTGTAAATTCCATTATTTGCAAGATGCACGGATTTTGTTATAAGGGGCGTTGAATTTTTATTCTTTGTCACTATAATCGTATGTTCACCACAGGGAATAGATAAATACTCAGTAAAATCCTCATATAGAATATCAGAGGCCATAAGTTTTTTATCAACATAAACATCTACTGAAAGAGGTGAAGGAAACACGTGAAAAAATCTTATATAAGATTTTTCAATAGTGGGTTTAGATAGCATATATAATACCTCCATGTTATAAAGAATCCATAATATTATATGTAAAAAAATGTATGAGTGTGAATAGTTATTGTATTGTAAAGATATTACATGGTAAAATAAGCATAGAATTTAAGTTTACTGGTATGAAGCTTATAGATATTATTAAGGTAGTTAGTATATAAAAAACTCTAAATACATAACAAGTGAAAAATAAGGAGGGAATATATGAAATTGCAACAAGTAAAAGACATACTGAAGGCTGAGGTCTTTGAAGGTGAACATAGGATAGATAAAGAAGTCTATACAGCATGTGGGTGCGATCTCATGAGCGATGTGTTAGCATTTGCTAAAGAAAAAGTACTTTTGTTAACGGGTCTTGTTAATCCTCAAGTGATAAGAACAGCTGAAATGCTAGACATCAAGTCAATTGTATTTGTAAGGGGGAAAAAGCCTACTGAAGATATGATTACTATGGCGAAACAGAAAGGAATGACCATTATGTCTACAGAGTATCCCTTATATATTGCCTGTGGGAAATTATACAGTGAGGGACTTGGAATAGAAAAGGAGGTATAAAATGAAGCTATCCTATACAGTAGATGGAGACGACTTTTTATTAGCAGGGGAAGCCTCTACCTCGTTAAAGCGAACGCTTAAGCAATTAGGGATTCCTTCAGAAGTAATTAGAAAAATAGCTATCGCTATGTATGAAGCAGAGATGAATATGGTACTTCATGCGAATGGTGGCGTTATTGACGTTGAAATATTGCCTGACAAGGTCTACATAGCATTAAAAGATGAAGGCCCTGGAATTGAAAATGTTAATTTAGCTATGAAAGAAGGGTATTCAACAGCTTCTCATGAAATAAGAGAATTAGGTTTTGGGGCAGGTATGGGACTCCCCAATATTAAAAAGTATAGTGATTATCTAAATATTGTATCTGAAGTTGGTAAAGGAACAACTGTTGAGATAACGATACTTCTTTCTTAAAAATCATGTAAGGGGAGGTAAAAATTCATGTCAAGTCATTCTGTAGCACTAGATAGTGAAAAATGTATTGGGTGTACTGATTGTATTAAGAGGTGCCCTACAGAAGCTATTCGGGTGCGAGGGTCTAAAGCTAAGATTATTGAAGAAAGATGTATAGACTGTGGCAATTGTATTAGAATATGTAGAAGTGGTGCAAAAAAAGCAGTTACAGACTCACTTAACATTTTAGATCAATACAAATATAGAATTGCACTACCTGCTCCATCATTTTACGCTCAATTTACAAAAGCTAAAAATATTTCTTCAATTTTGTCATCATTATATGATATAGGTTTTACAGACATTATGGAAGTCGCAAGTGCTGCGGAGGTTATTACCAAATACACTGAATCCTTTGTAAAAAATGCAAGTGATTTTCCTGTTATTGGCTCTTCATGTCCAGCTATTGTTCGTCTCATACAAAGAAGATTTCCTTCACTCATAAATAATGTACTACCTATAATATCACCAATGGAACTTGCAGCAAGACATATTAAGTCTAAATATATAAAAGAAGGTATAGATGAAAAGCAAATAGGCGTTTTTTTTATTTCACCATGTCCTGCTAAGGCGACTGAAATTCATAGACCGAAGGGTTTAAACAAGTCTTATGTAGATGGTGTTTTTTCCATGCAAGAAATCTATAAGCTGATTGCTCCTAAAATAAATAGTCCAAAGTCTAAAGTTTTTGAAAGACAAAGTAGTTATAAAGGAATTACTTGGGCAACACGTAATGGAGCTATGAGTAATGGAGAAATTAAAAACTATATCGCTGTAGATGGCATGGAAAGTGTAATAGATATATTAGAAAGAGTGGAAGATGGAATCTTATCAGATGTTCAATTTATTGAAGCTTTTGCATGCATTGGTGGATGTTTAGGTGGTGTCCTTACTATCGAAAATTCATTCATTAGTAGAGCGGAGATTAAAAAATGGATTGATGAAGATATTAAAAATAATTTCGTGGGGGATCTTGCATTATACACTGAATTACAATCTATTGATGTTGCATTTGAGAAAAAGATCAGACCAAGACCTGTTTTTTCGCTTGATGAAGATATGTCAAAAGCTATAAAAATGATGGAAGAAATAGAAGAACTTACTAAGATACTACCTAAAATTGATTGTGGCTCTTGTGGGGCACCAACATGCAGATGTTTTGCAGAAGATGTAATTAAAGGTGATGCCCATTTAGAAGACTGTATATTCATGTTAAGAAAGAGAATCAAAGAAGTGTCAGAGGTTATGTTGGAACTTACACAAAAGGTAATTCCTACACAAGAAAGATAAAATACATATAGTGGAGGTAAGAAATGACTGTTAAACAACTCGTCGAGGAAATGGATTTAGAAATATTAGCAGGAGAACAAAATATTGAGAATGTTATAAAGGGTGGATATACAGGAGATCTTCTTAGCTTTGTTATGTCTCATGCTAAAGAAGGGGATTTATGGATCACAATACAAGGACACATTAATTCAATTGCTGTCGCTACATTACTTGGCATGAGTGCCATAGTACTAACAGAGGGAAGTGCTCTGACAGAGGATGCTTGTAAAAAGGCAAATGATGAAGGTATTCCAGTACTCTCAACTAAAATAAGTAGCTTTGATCTTATCAGTGCATTATCTAAAAAAGGGATTTTATAAGGCAATTCTATGAAGATATACTATGATTTTCATATACATACTGCACTTTCACCATGTGGTGACAAGCTTATGTCACCTAATAATATTGTTAATATGGCACTGCTCAATGAGTTAAATGTAATTGCGATTACAGATCACAATACTTGTAAGAATTGTGAACCTGTAATGAAAGTAGGAGAGGAAAAAGGCCTTCTCGTTATACCTGGTATTGAAATTGAATGTATGGAAGAATTTCATTTAATTGCATTATTTCATGATCTTAAGGAAGCAAAGTACATTGAAGATATGATACAAATAAATATGCCTAAAATCAAGAATCGAGCAGATATATTTGGTAATCAATATATTTTAGATGAAAATGATGAGATTATAACGGAAGAAGAGCAGTTTTTGCTTACAGCTACTGGGTTATCAGTTTATTCAATTGTAAAGAAGATTAAAGCGATTGGTGCTATTATTTATCCAGCACATATTGATAGATCTTCTTACAGTATCCTATCTAACTTAGGGTTTTTACCTGATGATCTTTCGTTTTCAGCTCTAGAGGTATCTAAAAATGCTCATGTAGATAGCTATATTAAAAAATATCCTAAGCACTTAATTATAAAGTCATCTGATGCCCATTATCTTCAAGATATTGCAGAGAGGGATAGTTATATTTTAGCTGATACGTTATCAATTTATGATATTTTTCAAAGTATTAATACATCGTGAAGGAATTGACAATCTTAGCTTTTTGTGCTATTTTCAATAAGGATGTAATTATATAATTAGTTTGTTAAAAAAATAACAAGTACAACTTTAAAACATGTTAGTTATTCTAGATTTCACATATTTATATTATGTGAGATCATTTCAGAAGAGACAACTTTATGCTGAAAAGACGGATTATTTTAGTTGTTTCTCTCTAGATAAACTAGATAAAACTAATATAAAATGAGGAGGATAAGTTATGTCATGTGAAGGCTGCAAAAATGAACTTACAGATTCAATGTTTTCAGAACTTGCACAGTTCATTGATGAATTACCAGAGAAAAAAGGAGCACTTATTTCTGTACTTCATAAGGCTCAAGGCATTTTTGGTTATTTGCCAGAAGAAGTACAAAAATTTGTGGGAAGAAAGCTAGATATACCAGTTGCTCAAGTATTTGGTGTTGTTAGTTTTTATTCATTTTTTACGATGGTGCCGAAAGGAAAACATCCTATTTCTATCTGCTTAGGTACTGCATGCTACGTAAGAGGAGCAGAAAAAGTATTAGATGCTTTTAAAAAAGAGCTCAATATTGAAGTAGGACAAACAACACCTGATGGAAAATTTTCATTAGATGGGTTAAGGTGTGTCGGAGCATGTGGACTTGCACCTGTTGTAATGATTGGTGATAAGGTTTATGGACGTATTTCGTCTGCGGATGAAGTTAAGAATATTATAAATGAGTATCAAGACTAATTGTAATATTAGTGGGAATTAACTCTAATTCATTAATAGGGAGGAACAACATATGCCTAAAATTATGTCATTAGATGAGCTTAAAAAACTCAAAGATAATGTTAAAAATAAAGTAGATTTAAGAGAAAAAGGCGAAAATGTAGACAATATGATAGTTGTTCGTGTTGCTATGGCAACTTGTGGGATTGCATCAGGTGCTAGAGAAGTCATGGGCTATCTTGCTGAGTTAGTTAGAGACGAAAATTTAGATAATGTAGTCATTACACAAAGTGGATGTATGGGCTATTGTTATGCAGAACCAACTATTGAATTAACAATGCCAGGGCAAGAACCAGTTGTATATGGTAATGTAGATAAAGAAAGAGCTAAGCTCATTATCGAAAAACATGTAAAAACTGGAGAAATGATTGATGGTATTATTCCAGTAGCACACAAGTCTATAGATGAATAATTAAGAAAGGTGGCTTTTAAATGTCTAAGTATACAATGCATATATTGGTATGTGGAGGAACAGGCTGTCTTTCTTCACAATCCAATGAAATAGTTGATCAGTTAGAAACATATATTAAAGAAGCTAATATGCAAGATACAGTTCAGGTATTAAAAACTGGCTGTTTTGGATTTTGTGAAAAGGGACCAGTAGTAAAAATACTTCCTGACAACACATTTTATGTTCAAGTACAGCCTGAAGATGCAAAAGAACTTATTCAAGAACATATTGTAAAAGGTAGAAAAGTTGAGAGGCTTCTCTATGTAGATCCAGCTAATCAAAAGGCAATATCTGATTCAAAACATATGGATTTTTATAAAAAGCAAATGCGTGTAGCACTTCGTAACTGTGGTTTTATAGATCCAGATAATATAGAGGAATATATAGCAAGAGATGGATACCAAGCACTAGGTATGGCTCTTAATATGGATCAACAAGCTGTTATTAATGAAGTTAAAAAATCTGGACTTCGTGGACGTGGAGGCGGTGGATTCCCAACAGGCCTAAAATGGGAATTTGCTTATAAAAATCAAAGCGATCAAAAGTATGTAGTATGTAATGCAGATGAAGGAGATCCAGGAGCATTTATGGATCGTTCTATTCTTGAAGGAGATCCACACTCTATAGTAGAAGCAATGGCAATCTGTGGCTATGCAATTGGTGCAACAAAAGGGCTTGTTTATATTAGAGCAGAATATCCACTTGCTATCAAGAGATTACAAAATGCAATAGCTTCTGCAAGGGAGTATGGACTTCTTGGTAAAGATATTTTAGGTACAGGGTTTGAATTTGACATCGAAATCAAGTTTGGTGCAGGTGCATTTGTATGTGGAGAAGAAACAGCACTTATCCATTCTATGGAAGGTATGCGTGGAGAACCAACAACAAAACCACCATTTCCTGCTGAAAGTGGTTACTGGAGCAAGCCTACAAATGTTAATAATGTAGAGACATTTGCTAATGTACCAGTTATTTTCTTAAAAGGAGCAGACTGGTTTGCATCAATTGGCTCAGAAAAGTCTAAAGGAACCAAAGTATTTGCCCTTGCGGGAAAAATCAATAATGTTGGACTTATTGAGGTCCCTATGGGTATTACCTTAAGAGAAGTTATTTATGATATTGGTGGTGGCATTAAAGATGGCAAGAAATTTAAGGCAGTACAAACAGGTGGACCATCTGGTGGTTGCTTAACTGAAAAAGACTTAGATACACCAATTGACTTTGATAATTTGATTGCAAAAGGTTCTATGATGGGATCAGGTGGTATGATTGTTATGGATGAAGATGATTGTATGCCAGCTGTAGCTAAATTCTATCTAGAGTTTACAGAAGAAGAATCTTGCGGAAAGTGTACACCATGTCGTGTGGGTACCAAACGTTTACTAGAAATCTTAGATAAGATAACTAAAGGCAAAGGTACAATGCATGACTTAGATACGTTAAAAGAACTAAGTGAAGTTATTAAAGATACTGCTCTTTGCGGATTAGGTCAGACAGCTCCAAATCCAATTTTATCAACACTTAAGATATTTGAAGATGAATATATTGCTCATGTTAAGGATAAGAAATGTCCATCAGGCCAATGTAGTGCTCTTCTCCAATACAGAATCACTGATAAATGTATCGGCTGTACTGCATGTGCTAGAGTATGTCCAGTAAATGCTATAACAGGTGTAGTTAAGCAAAAACATGAAATCGATCAAGCAAAGTGTATTAAATGTGGTGCTTGTATGGAAAAATGTAAATTTGCAGCGATAGTTAAAGAATAAGAAAAGGAGAGAGGAAGCTATGTCAGATCTTAAGATTACAATAGATGGCAAAGTAGTAAATGTAAAACCAGGTGCAACTGTTCTTGAAGCTGCTAAAATGGTTGGAGTAGAAATCCCTACACTTTGCCATTTAGACTTACATGACACAAAAATGGTAAATCAAGCAGCTTCATGTAGAATCTGCGTTGTGGAAATAGAAGGACGCAAAAATTTAGCACCAGCTTGTGCAACACCAGTTACAGATGGGATGGTAGTTAATACACGTTCTGTGAGAGTATTAAATGCCAGAAAATTAGTTCTTGAATTATTACTTTCAGATCACCCAAAAGATTGTCTTGTATGTGAAAAATCAGGTAACTGTGAACTACAAGATCTTGCTATTAAATTTGGTATTCGTGATATTGCAATTGGTAAAGATGGTGCTCAATCAACTTATAGAAAAGATGAGAGCAAAGCAATTGTTAGAGACATGGATAAATGTATCATGTGTAGACGTTGTGAAACAATGTGTAATAAAGTACAGTCAGTAGGTGCTTTATCTGGAATCAATAGAGGATTTAAAGCAGTTGTTGCTCCAGCATTTGAGGTTGACCTTGTTGACTCTGTATGTACACACTGTGGACAATGTGTAGCTGTCTGTCCAACAGGAGCACTTTGTGAAAAAGAACATACTTGGGATGTAGTAAAACATCTTGCTAATAAGGATAAAGTGGTAGTCGTTCAAACTGCTCCAGCTGTTAGAGTAGCCCTAGGTGAAGAGTTTGGCATGGAACCAGGTAGTATTGTAACTGGTAAGATGGTTGCAGCACTTAGAAGACTTGGTTTTGATTATGTGTTTGATACAGATTTTGCAGCGGATGTAACGATCATGGAAGAAGGATCAGAGCTTATTGATAGGTTAACAAAGTTCAAAAATGGCGACAAAGATGTAAAACTTCCAATTCTTACAAGCTGCTGTCCAGCATGGGTTAATTTTGTTGAAAGTCAATTCCCAGACTTATTAGATGTACCTTCAACTGCAAAGTCACCACAACAAATGTTTGGTGCAATTGCTAAAAATTATTTTGCACAAAAATTAAATATACCAAGAGAAAAGATGGTTGTTGTTTCTATTATGCCTTGTTTAGCTAAAAAATATGAAGCATCTAGAGAAGAATTTAATAATGATGTAGACATCTCTATTTCTACTAGAGAGCTTGCACATTTAATCAAACAAGCTAATATTGATTTTGCTGAACTTCCTGAGGAGGACTTTGATAATCCTTTAGGTGAATCAACAGGTGCTTCAGTTATTTTCGGAACAACAGGTGGCGTTATTGAAGCAGCTGTTCGTACTGCTTATGAATTAATAACAGGTGAAACACTTGGTAAAGTAGATTTTGAAGATCTTAGAGGCTTTGAAGGTGTAAGACATGCGACTGTAAAGGTTGGCGACATGGATCTCAATATTGGTATTGCACACGGTCTTAGTAATGCAAGAGAGCTTCTAAGTGAAGTGCGTGATGGAAACCCAAGAAACTTCCATGCGATAGAAATTATGGCTTGCCCTGGAGGCTGTATTGGTGGAGGCGGTCAGCCATATCATCATGGTAATATCGAGATTCTTAAAAAACGTCAAGATGCTATATATCAAGAGGATAAGAATAAACCAATTCGTAAGTCACATGAAAATCCATTTGTACAAGAACTCTATAAGGAGTATTTTGGTAAACCTATGAGTCATAAGGCACATGAACTTCTTCATACACATTATGAAGCAAAAGATAGAGTTTAAAGATAAAAAGAACCTTCTCTTATATAGAAGGTTCTTTTTATGATATACTTCACTATTATCTTTTCTTTGCACTTTTAGCAAAAATTTTCTTGATACAATACAAAAAGAATAGGTTGGTGAGGACTAATGAACTTAATTAAGGTTTATATAAAACAAACGAGCGAAGCAATGGATCTTCCCATGCCACAATATATGACAGAGGAAGCTTCAGGGGCTGATTTATATGCAAATGTGCTTGACTCTGTCATTCTTAAACCAGGGGAATATAAGCTTATTCCAACAGGAATTATGATAGAAATACCTTTAGGTTATGAAGCACAAGTACGTGCAAGAAGTGGACTAGCAGCCAAATATGGTATAGGATTAGTTAATGGAATTGGTACAATAGATTCTGATTATAGAGGTGAGATTAAAGTAATTATGATCAATTGGGGGGAAGAATCATTTACCATTAAGAGGGGCGATAGAATTGCTCAACTCGTTTTTCAAAAAATACAACGTGTTACATTTGAACTGACAACGAGTCTTACATTAACAGATAGATCAAATGGAGGATTTGGACATACAGGGATGTAAAATGCATAAATGGGTCGTTTATTCTTCTTTAAAAGTGTTTATACTATTAAAAACATTACACATAAAGAGGAACATTTTTAATCTGATGAAAGAACAGTAAAATTTAAAGTCCTTCAAAAGGAAGAACTTTAAATTTAAAGCCTAAAAAAAGATAGGTTGAATTTGTTTTTTTTCAATAGCCATACTGACTGTATCTATACATTGATTAAAGTCAGCTACCAAAGAAGATGGTTTATTAGCAGGATCATCTTGTTTCATAGGAACTATAAATATATTTCCATTGATGATAACATTGCCTAGGTTTTTAAGGTTTAATCCAAGCCCATCATTTGTACTAACTGCTAAAATAACAGGTTTTTCATTTCTTATCAGTGATTTTGCTGCAAGTAACACAGGTGTATCTGTTATTGCATTCGCTAATTTTGCTAGAGTATTCCCAGTACAGGGAGCTATAAGAAGTGCATCTATAACATTACGAGGGCCTAATGGTTCAGCATCAGTTAAAGTGTGTATTATTTTTTTGCTTGTCAGCTCCTCTATATTCTTTATAAAATCTTCTGCTTTACCAAACCTAGTTGAGGTAGCATAGGCATTATAAGACATAATTGGGAATACATTGACGCCCATATTTACTAGTTGTTTGATAAGATTAAGTGCTTTTGAAAAAGTACAAAATGAACCGCACAGTGCAACTCCTAAGTTTAGTGCGTTTAAGTTATTCATAAAAATTCCCCCATATCATGTAAAATCAAGGAAAAGCAATGGTAAATAATTTTAGCTGCACTTTTAGGAGCCACTTTTCCAGGTAAGCTAGGAGCAGGAATATAATTTGTACCTAAAGCTTTGATAGTACATGGATCAATGCCTCCTGGAGCTGAAGCTAGTTCTATATATACAGTATCCTTAGATATATTTCTAATTGCTTCTGCATCTAAGATAATAGCTGGCACTGTATTAAAAACAAAATCAAAGCTATTTAGATGATCGTTTAGGTCTTGAAGTGGGATTGGGGTATATCCATATGTGCTAATAAAAGCTAGGTCTTTGCTAGATCTAGCTTCAACTGATACTTTTGCTCCTAGTCCATATAGCTTATGAGCAAGTATTTTCCCAGAGCGTCCAAAACCTAAAACAAGACAGTGGCTATCATGAAGTGTTATTTCGCTATTTTGCATTGCATATTGAATAGCTCCTTCAGCTGTTGGGATTGCATTTAAGATAGCAGTTTCATCCATATCCATAACATCTTTGTACTTTATGTTATGTTGCTTAAATAGCAGCCTAAGATGATTATTTAGTGCTCCAACAAGGACAAATGAATGACTTGCTGCTAGAAAGAACTGTTCAATAGAAATAGAAATGTTGCTTAGTGGGGTATATAGCATTTTACTATCCTTTGAAAAGGGAATAGGTGCTATGATATAGTTACAGTGCTTAATATCTTCTAATGAAGAGCAAGTTATAGCTTGTGTTGGAATATCAGGATGTGATATACCATAGACATAAATACTATGTCCTTTGTCAATTAGAAGCTCGCAAAGCCTAACAAAACGAAGGTCTCCTCCAATGATAGCAATAGGTGAATGATTCATAAGCATTACCTCCAAGTGTTCTTAAAATGTCGCTAATATAAAGTATGTGAATTTTAGTAGGATTGTGCTTGTACATGGGGCTATGCTTTTTATATGAAGAGATATAGTATTCAGATATAAATATTTTTAGTCTTTGCAAAAGTTATAAAGAAATATGATTTATATTTACAAACCTATATCTATATGCTATTTTTTATTTAGAACAAAAATCATCACTTTGTAAAACTATATTTGAAAGGCACTTATGATGAATAAATTAATCATATATTATAAGAAATATAATGATATTTTACTGTATATCTTTTTTGGTGTTCTTACAACAGCTGTAAACTTTGCTTTTTATTTTCTATTAGCACGAGTTTTTTTACTGCATATAGTTATATCAAATATAACTGCATGGTTTGGTGCAGTTATATTTGCTTTTTTTACTAACCGCACTTATGTTTTTAAGTCTCAGGGGCATAGTGCTCTAGATATTATTAAAGAATTTATTTTATTTGTATTATCTAGGTGTATATCAGGGGGACTTGATACAATACTATTGTACATTATGGTAAGTTACTTACACATATATGATTTAATAGCAAAAGCTATTATAGGTTTAGTAGTTATTGTTATCAATTATGGTATAAGCAAATTTTTTATTTTTAATAAGAGTAAAAATTAATATGCCCTTACAGAGCATGGAGGAAAGCATGAAGATGTTATCAATTATTATACCAGTATATAATGAAGAACAGAATATATCTCATATTGTGGAAAAACTAGATGACTTATTAAAAGAACATAAAATTACTTATGAAATTATTTTTATTGATGATGGCTCAAAGGATCGATCATGGAACATTTTAGCTAGTTATCATGACCTTCCATATATTACATCTCTTCGATTTAGTCGCAATTTTGGAAAAGAGGCAGCTATATTTGCAGGATTAAAACACGCTAAAGGAGATGCCTGTGTTGTCATGGACTGTGATATGCAGCATCCACCCAAAGTAATTATAGAGATGTATGAGTTATGGCTTACAAACCAATTTGATATAATAGAAGCTCGTAAAACAAGCAGAGGGAAAGAAACCAAAATGCACTCTTTTTTTGCAAAATTATTTTATAAGCTACTAAAGTCAACTTCAGGAATGAACTTAGAAGGGGCATCTGATTTTAAGTTACTCGATAGAAAGGTTATTCATGCACTGAATCAAATGCCTGAAAAGTTGACTTTTTTTAGAGCATTATCAAGTTGGGTTGGATTTCGTACCACACAAGTATATTTTGAGGTGGGGGATCGATTTGCAGGAGAAACGAAGTGGTCTTTTATGAAGCTTTTACGTTATTCACTTAATTCAATTGCATCATTTAGTACACTTCCAATGCAACTTGTAACGCTATTAGGTTCAATATTTTTTATTTTTTCTATTATTTTAGGTATTAATACGCTATATAATTTATTTTCTGGAACAGCTGAAGTAGGTTTTACAACAGTTATTCTTCTACTTCTTATTATTGGAAGTGTTATTATGTTTAGCTTAGGTGTTATAGGCTATTACTTATCTAAGATTTATGAAGAAGTAAAAGCAAGACCTAAATATATTGTTGCAGAAATTATAAGTGGGGATAAAGAAGAAATGTAAACGGGGTATTAAGGGAGGCTATTTAATGATTAAGCACAAAATAAAAAACTTCATAGTTGGAAAAGGCT
The DNA here is from genome assembly GCA_023410675.1 of Bacillota bacterium. Lineage (GTDB taxonomy): Bacteria > Bacillota > Clostridia > Lachnospirales > Cellulosilyticaceae > JAEYPM01. The sequence goes on from JAEYPM010000090.1 coordinate 69,977, forward strand.
ATCTAATAGGAGCATTTTTTATTCCAATTATTATTATGTATAGTGTATTATGTTTCATGGGACTGTATCCATTTGGTAAATACTCTTCTATGGTTATTGATGAAGGGGCACAATATATTTATTATCTTGAGTATTTTAGAGATGCATTACTAGGAAAAGGAAGCTTAATCTACTCATGGAGTAGACCTTTAGGAGGAGAAATGCTAGGAATTAGTTCGTATTATCTTGCTAGCCCATTTTCTCTTATTATGTTAATTTTCCCTATAAAATATAGTACAGAAGCCATGCTTGTTATTAAGCTTCTTAAACTAGGATGTTGTAGTTTAAGCTTTGCTGCTTATATGCGTCTCTCAAAAGAAGCTACGAAGACGCATACAGTCATTTTTTCTGTTTTATATGCCCTAATGTCATTTGTTGTTGTTCAAATAGAAAATATTATGTGGATAGATGCTATTATCCTATTTCCGCTAGCTATCTTTTCTGTTGAACAAATAGTAAGTAAAAGCAAATATTTCTTATTTACGTTTATCTGTAGTTTACTATTTATTACAAATTACTATATGGGATATATGGTTGGTATATTTACATTTTTCTATTTTATTTACTACTATTTGAGTATGCAGCAGGATAAAAATTTTAAAGACTTCTTAAGAAAGTTTGTAGTGTTTTTAAGATCAGCATTTATAGCTATTATGTGCAGTGCTTTTATACTATTACCTGTATATTATTCATTAAAATTAGGGAAATTTGGCTTTAATCATCCAAGTTATATGCCAGATTCAATGTTTGAGCTATTTGATTTATTTACAAAGATGCTACCATCTTCTTATGATACATTAAGATCAGGAGGGCTACCATTTGTATATTGTGGCACACTGACTTTATTTTTGTTACCATTATATTTTTTAAATGCAAATATAAATATTAAGCAAAAACTTATTTCAGCAGGTCTTCTAGTAGTCCTTATCTGCTCATTTCAAGTCAAGACTATTGACCTAATTTGGCATGGATTTCAGCTACCTAATGATTTGCCCTATAGATATGCTTTTATGTTTTCATTTGTTTTACTATTATTAGCCTATGAAGCATTTGAAAATATACGTATGTTATCCTTGAAATCAATAGCTCTAGTATATGGAGCATTATGCTTTATAATACTATTAGTTGAAAAATTAGGGTATGAATACATTGATACACAAGAATGTATTTGGCTATCACTATTTTGTTTAAGTTGTTTATTGGTTTATTTTTACTTAGCAAGAACTTATCAGCAATCTAAGCTTCCAACAATATTTTTATGTACCATATTAGCCATTGAAATGGTTATTAATACTGCAAGCAATATGACAGACTTACATCAAGAATTTGTTTTTCATCAACGAGAACCTCATCGCGATGCAATAGATAAAACAAGACCAATTATTGAATCTTTGACAGAAAATGATCCATCATTTTATAGAGTAGAGAAGACATACTTTTTATGGGAAAATGATCCTATGGGAATCAATATGAGGAGTTTGTCTCACTCAAGTTCATTACCACATGCAAAGATACTTAAATTCCTTAAACAGGTCGGTTATGGAGCAGGGATGCACAAAGTGCTGTATAATGGAAATACAATGATAACAGATGCTCTTTTAGGATTTAAATATATTTTGTCAAAGGATGATTATTTATCTTATTATTCGTGTATGATGACTCAAGATGAAATAAATGTTTACGAAAACCCCTTTATGCTACCAATTGCTTACATGGCTTCTGATAAGATAGAAGATCTAGAATTAGTAAATAGTAATCCATTTGTTAATCAAAATAGATTACTTAGTCAAATGCTTGGAGAAGAGTATACAGAGTATTTTAAACCGATTAAAAACGTTGATATTGCTTATAAAAATGTAAATAAGAATGTTACAGATAATAGTCACGAATATACAAAAACTTCAAAAGAAGATACTGCACAAGTAGAATTTTCTATTCAGACTGATAATATAACAGATTATGTATATGTTTATTTCCCAACCCGTGAAATGGAAAAAGCAGATCTTTATGTAAATGATAAGAAGGTTGCATCTTGTTTTGAAAAAAAAGTTAACTATGTTGTTCCTGTGGGACTAATAGGAAACAATCAAAAGACTAATGTAGCACTTAGAATTGTAAATGAGAAAATGTATTTTGACAGGGCACAATTTTATTATTTGGATATGGACTTATTTAATGAGGCAATAGATAAACTTAAAACCAATTCTTTAGTAGTTTCACACTTTGATAATAGAAACCTAGAAGGAACAATAGATGTTAAGGATAATGGGAAGGTGTTATTTACATCTATTCCATATGAAAAAGGGTGGAAAGTAAAAGTTGATGGTCAAGAGGTAAAGACTATTGAAGCCTTTAATGCATTTTTAGCTATACCACTCTCAGAAGGTAAGCATACTATTACTTTTACATTTTTGCCAAAAGAACTAGTTCTAGGATATATAGTATCAATTATTGGCTGGATGGCCTTTATAGGAATGATCGTTCGAGCAAAAATCACACACTTGAAAGAGGAGTGAACTTATGAGGATATTGCATACAAGCGATTGGCACTTAGGGAAAAGTATCGAAGGATATAGTCGCATGGATGAGCAAGAACAATTCTTAGATGATTTCGTAAAATTAGTTGAAGAAGAAAAAATTGATTTGGTCATTATTGCTGGAGATATTTATGATAGTAGTAATCCACCCTCCAAAGCTGAAACTCTTTTTTATAAGACATTAAAAAGAATATCACATAACGGAAAAAGAATGAGCCTTGTTATTTCAGGAAACCATGATAACCCAGAAAGACTTGTTGCAGCTACTCCTCTTGCAAATGAGCATGGAATTATATTGATTGCAACCCCCAAGAGTATTGTTCCTGTTGGCAAGTATGGACGCAATAAAATAATAGACTCTGGAGAAGGATATATTGAGGTTGAGATTAAAGGTGAAAAAGCAGTTATTTTAACAGTACCTTATCCAAGTGAAAAAAGACTGAATGAAGTACTTTATCATGAAGTGGATGATGAAAAGAGTCAATTGAAGAATTATAATGAACGCATGCGTATACTATTTGATCAATTAAGTACGTACTTTAGAGACAATACGATCAATCTTGTAGTATCACACTTATTTACTATGGGTTCAGAAGAAACAGGATCTGAAAGAAGCATCCAACTTGGTGGAGAATTTATTATAGATAGTTCTTGTTTCCCTGAGCGAGCTCAATATGTAGCTCTTGGACATATTCATAAACCGTTTTGCGTTCCAAATACAGGGGGAAAAGTAAGATATGCTGGTTCCCCCTTACATTATAGTAAAAAAGAAATTCATTATCAAAAAGGGTGTTACATACTAGAAGTAAAACCACAAGAAAAACCTTCAATTAAGGAAGTGCCCTTTAAGATCTATAAACCTATAGAAGTATGGAAATGTAAAAGCATAGAAGAAGCTATTATAATGTGTTCAGATAATGCACATAAAGAATGTTGGGTTTATCTTGAAATTGAAACAGACAGGTATATTTCTGAAGAAGAAATAAAAAAAATAAAAACCCTAAAAAAAGATATCTTAGAAATATTACCGAGGATAGATAACATTCAAAATGAAGAATCTGTGATCCAAGATTTGCTTGATAGACCGTTTGAAGAAATATTTGAAAAATTTTATACTAAGACAAGGGGCGTAAAGCCAAAGACCGAGATTGTTGACCTGTTACTATCTATCTTAGAAAAGGAGGCAGGTGAAAATGAAACCTATTAAGCTAGTCATTAAAGGACTTAATAGTTTTAAAGATCAACAAACAGTTGACTTTTTAAAGTTAACATCAAGAGGTCTTTTTGGAATATTTGGACCTACTGGTAGTGGAAAGTCTTCAATATTAGATGGAATTACGATTGCTTTGTATGGAAAAAATGCACGGGGCAGTACTCATTTTATTAACACACAGTGTGATGAAATGAATATTATGTTTGAATTTTCTATTAATCAAGACCATAAAAAATACTATAAAGTTTACAGGACATTTAAAAGAAATAGTAATAATGGTGCTGATACTAAAAAAGCAAAAGTTGTTGATGTTTCTGAGGGAGAAATTGTTATAGCTGAAGGGAAAACACTAGTTGATCAAAAATGCAAAGAAATAATAGGACTTGAATTTACTGATTTTATACGAACGGTTGTTTTGCCACAAGGAAAGTTTAGTGAATTTTTAATATTAGAGGGTAAAGAAAAAAGAGATATGCTTGAAAGAATTTTTGCTTTAGAGCAGTATGGAAGCACACTTTCAGAGAAACTTAGTATTGTCATAAGACAACATGCTGATCAAATGGAAAATATAAAAGGATCTCTTAAAAGCTATGAAATGGTTAATGAATCAACCTATGAAGCACAACAAGAAGTATATGCTAAAAAGTTAAAACAAAAGGAAGAACTAGAAAACTATATGGCTGAGTTTCTAGAAGACTTTAGAACTAAAGAAGTACTTTGGGGTCTTCAAAAGGAGTATAAACAGTGCATACTTGACCAAAAAAATCTAGACTCATTAAGTGATACGATAGAAAAAAATAAGATATTAGTCAAGAAAGCAGAAGGTGCTTTAAGGATACTACCTTATAAAGAAGCATATTGTATCTCAAAAAATAAAATTGAATCAATGCAAGAGCAAGTTATGTTTTACAGTAATAAACTAGATGAACTTCTTAATGATAGTGAAAGAATATCCTACGAATTTAGTCAAATCAAAGTGAAAAAGGAGATGGTACTACCAGAATTAAAAATAAAAGAGAGTAAGATTACAGAAGTTATTGAAGAAGATGCAAAAAGAACACTATTAAAACAAGAAATAAGTAAGTTAGGCCTAAAACTTAATGAGTTAAATAAAAGTAAATTAGATAAGGAAATAGAGTTAAGTAGTTTAGATCAATTAATTCGTGAGATAAGTGCTAAAATTACTCAAACTCAGCAGCAATATGAACAACTGGCTTTAGATTATGAATACAAAGAGAAGATAAATTTAGGTGTTCAATATCAAAAAATACTTATAGAAAACATAGAGCTTCGAAAAAAACAAGAAGAGCAAATATATAAGGAAGAAAATCAGCTGAAGAAACTAGAAGAAGAAACTATATTTTTAAAGGATAAATTAAAAAGATATGAACTTTCTATAAACATACAGCAAAATAATCTTAGTACGTTAGAAGCATTATGCCCAGGTGATGCAAACACGTTGCTTAATCTGCAACAAAGAAATTCAAGCTATGAGTTAATTATCAAACAAGGAATCGAATATAAGAAAGAATTGGTCTCTTTAAATGAGTCAATGATCCAGCAAAATCAGTTGATAAACACTCTTAAACTAAATAGCTTAGATTTAACGCTTAGCTGTGACTCTTTAGAAAAAGAAATAAAACAGATGGAGTTATGTAAAGCTATTGATGATATTAGAAAAGAACTTACAGAAGGAAAGGCGTGTCCTGTTTGTGGATCTATAGAACATCATCTAATTGATCATAATCTTTTTGACATAAAAGCGTTAGATGATAAAAAAGTAGCATTAGAGAATGTCAAACAAGCTTTAGCCAAGACAAATGATCAGCTTGCTGTTGCTCTAGAAAGAATGAAAGCAGCCCAAGAAAAATATCAATTAATAGAAAACCACCTATTAGATATTCCAGACAATTGGGAAGAATTAGATATAAAATTACTTAAACAGGAATTTATTGAAAAACAGATAGAGATTGATATGTGGAATGATAAAAAAAATCAGTTAATCCTTAACTTAGATAATCTAAAATCTCAAAAAAATGCTTTTGAGATAGAACTAGGTAGAAATGATACTTCTATAAAAGAAAAAATCATCAATTTAACTAACTGTGTAGATGCTTTAAAAGCTATTGACACAAAAATAGTAGATCTTGAGAAACATATTATTTCTTTAAAACAAGAAACAAAAATTGATGATTTTGATCAAAGATATAAAGAAATTAAGGAAATAGATATTCAAAGACAAAAGCTAGAAAATGATATAAAAAAATATAGAAATGTACTATCAGCAAAAGAAGCTGAAAAAACTGAAGTATGCACTGAATTAAGCAAAATAAGCGAAGCGTTAATTTCAATAAAAATAGAGAAAGATGAAAAATATGCAATAGAAAAAGATAAAACTATTCAAATAAAAAACAAGATCGGGGATATAGATGATTTGGTGACCTATCAACAGGATATTCTCTTAAGTATAGAAGAAATAGAAAATAGCTATATTGAAAAAGAAAAAGCTAAAGAAGCGATAGATAGTCATATACAGAATATCACAATAGAGTTAACTGGAACACAAAATCAATTAGATGTTCTTAGACAAAAATATGAAGAAGAATATAAGAAGTTTTGTTTACTTTTAGAAGAAGAAGATTTCAAAAGTGAAGAAGAAATAAATATCTATAAGCTTTCTGACAAAGAAATTATTTCTTTAAAAAGTATGATTTTTGACTTCGATAACAAACGACAAATCCTTAAAATTCAGGAAACACAACTAAATAGTAAAATTGACGGAAGAACATTAACTGATGAAGAATGGGAAGAAGCAAAAATAAAAAGGGATATAAACCTAAAGCAATTAGAATTATTAAAAGAAGAAATAACAAAAGTAGATACTTTACTACAAGAACAAAAAATTATACTTGAGAAAAAGCAAGAGCTAATGGGAAAAAGAGCCGTATTAGAACATAAATTGAGTCTTTTAGAGGATCTAGAAAAACTTTTTAAAGGAAAGAAATTTGTAGAATTTGTTGCAAATTATCAGCTTAACTATATTTCTATGGAAGCATCAAAAAGACTAAGAGAAATAAGTAGTGGAAACTATGGTCTTGAACTTCAGCAGAATGGACGATTTGTTATTCGTGACTATAAAAACGGAGGGGTTACGCGTGATGCATCCTCACTCTCGGGAGGAGAAACATTTTTAGCATCTTTAGCTTTAGCACTTGCTTTATCTTCACATATCCAATTAAAAGGAACTGCACCTTTAGAGCTTTTCTTTTTAGATGAAGGGTTTGGAACATTAGACGATCATTTGCTTGAAGTAGTTATGGATTCATTAGAAAAGTTACACCATAGTAAATTATCTGTTGGCATTATCAGTCATGTAGAAGCTATTAAAACAAGAGTACCCATAAAGTTACTTGTTTCTCCTTCACAAAAGGGAATAGGTGGAAGTACTGTAAAATTAGAGTTTAATTAGGAATGAGGGTTGCCATGAAAAAAATTACAAAGATTAGTGCTCAAAAAAATATGGGAAGATACAACCTATTTCTAGATGAAATATTTTATTGTGGCGTATCAGAAGAGACGATTCTTCAGCTTGGATTAAAAAAGGACATGTTATTAGATGATGATATGCTGTTAGTGCTTGAAGAACATGAGAAAAAGAATCAATGTTTTAATGAATCTTTAAAACTTTTAGCAAGGCAAAGTTATTTTAAAAAAACATTAAAAGATAAGTTAATACGAAAAGGATATAGTGAAGAAGATATTAATCTTACTATTTTGAAGCTACAAGATATGAACTATATAAATGATGATTTACTAACTACCTCTTACATTAATGACAAAAAGAGATTTTCAAAAAAGGGGTCAGTATATATCGGTCAAATGCTAAGAGCTAAAGGATTAGAGTCAAACCAAGTTGAGCATAGTTTATCAATGAATTATTCTTTAGAAGAAGAGATTGAAAGTTGCATTGTTGTGGCAACAAAAAAGTTAGATACCTATAAGAAAAAAGAATCAGATCCTTATAAATTAAAAAGTAAATTGTACACTTTTTTATTACAGAGAGGATATAAAAAAGAAGCTATAGAGACAGTTATAAAAGAATTATTATAAGAGTATGTCTAATTATTAAAAAGTTATTACGAAAAAATCAGCTCAGATAATATAAGCATAAATTTAATATATCAATTCTATTAAGAGGAGTACAATTCTATAATTAGTGAATAGATGGAAATTGCTTAATGAGTATTGAAACTTATGTCAACCTGATATATAATAAATTTGTAACATAGATGAAACAGTTATGTAACAAATGACAGGGGGATGATATAAATGAAATTCAATAAGCAATTATTTAATCTAAATAAAAAGGTAAGTTTATCATTACTTGCAGCGTCTTTAATAATAGGGGGTTCATCTAGTGTATTTGCTAGTCCAATTCCAATATGTGTACAAAATAAGCAAGTTAATTTAGGTTCAAATACACCTTATATTTCTAACACAAATCAAACGATGATTCCTATAAGAGCAGTTGGTAATGTGCTCGGTCTTAATACAAACTGGCAAAATGGCATTGTGATTATATCAGGCAAGAATGTTGTTACAAATAAAATGACCTATGCAAAGGCTAATGTTGCAACAAAAACTTTAGTAGTTAATGGTAAAACAATTGCAAATGCTGTTCAGCTTAAAAATGGAACAAGCTATATAGCATTACGTGCTTTATCTGAGGCATTTGGTTATAATATAAACTGGAGTAATGGAAAAGTTAATATTTCAGATCCCAAAAATTATACGCCAATAAACAACCAACAAACACCTAATACTACACAGACACCATCAAAACCAAGCACTTCAAATACTACAAATAGTACACCTACACAAACTGTACCAAGTCAATCAGCTAATAATACAGTTTCTGCATATGAAAATGAAGTTCTTAATTTAGTAAATATAGAACGCCAAAAAGTAGGGCTTTCATCTCTAAAAATGGATGAAGCTCTAAGAAATGTAGCGAGGAAAAAATCTGAAGATATGAGAAGTAAAGGTTATTTCTCTCATACTAGTCCAACTTATGGGTCACCATTTGATATGATGAAACAATTTGGTATCAGTTATACAATGGCTGGAGAGAATATAGCAATGGGACAAAGAACACCTCAAGAAGTTGTTAATGCTTGGATGAATAGCTCTGGGCATAGAGCGAATATTCTTAAAGCAGAATTTACTCTCATTGGTGTAGGGTATGATGCAAATGGTCATTACTGGACACAGATGTTTATTAAAAAATAAATTGTTTATAGATTAAATAAGGCAACACCTTTTTATGAGGTGTTGCCTTATTTACTTATATATGTTTGTCTTAAGAAAGCTTTCTAATTAAAGAAAGAGCACCTGCAACTGATAATAGATACACTGCTAAATAGGTTATGAGTAACTCATTTGACATAACATCGGAAAAGCTAACATAACTAGTTACTTCTGAAAATGTCATTTGCATATTTGTTTGGATATAAAGAATTGATCTTAACCAGAGTGAGAGGATAGTAACAGATAATGAAAGAAGAAAACATACTATTTTTCCATTAGCATCCAACACTTTTCCAAAACGCTCATATCCTATAAAAACGCCAAAAACGACAATACCACCAATAGCAGCAACTATTTTATAATCAAGACTTTCTATAGGAAATGTTAACAACCAAATAATGACACCTGGGATAGCACCAATTAAAGCACCTATCGTGCCTATTAACATATTACTTTTATTTTCTCGTACTATTGGCATAGTACCTACTTTACATGAAGTACATCTAAAAGAAAGACTGTTATTGATAACAACAAATTCTAAATTTGCTAAAGAATCATTGTTACCACAGCTTTCACAACATTTTGATAGCTGATTTGTATTCGCAAATTCAACAACTTTATTTAATATAGATAGTAAAAATTGATAATTATTAACTTTTTTATCACTAGATAGCGTGTTAACAATCAATTTATTATTTTCATAAATGGCTTTGGTAATACCTGGATTTTCTGAACGTAGTGTATCTAAAGATGCACTAATATTATCCATGGTTTCTAGATTTTCAGGTTTAAGTGGTATGTGAATAGAATAATTAAAGCAATAACTATAGTCACTAACCTTAATAAACATGTTATATCCTCGGTAATTACCAAAAACAAGTTGCCTTTTATCATCAGTAGTCATATTCAGTGCATTTCCTAATGAATTTAATTTTAAATTTGACATGATATCCCCCTAAATATTATTTCGCAAGTGCTTACTATTAAACACAATTATTATAGTATATCATTTAAAATTGTACAACAAGATTTTGAATTCAGACAAGATATACTGTTTGAAACAGATTATTTTTGTGTCATTTATTTGAGGATTAAATATCATAAAAATTGAATTTATGGATAATGTAATATATAATAAAGCCTAATATAAGAAAAAACTAAAAAATAATTGGTCAATAAAATGCATGAAATGAAAGGTGTGTATCCATGAAAAAGCATATTGTAATTGGAGTAACTGGCGGTATAGCAGCATATAAAACATTGGACGTTATCAGTCAACTAAAAAAAAGTGAATTTGATATCTCTGTTATTATGACAAAAAATGCATGTGAATTTGTAGCACCCTTATCTTTTCAAACATTATCACAAAATTGTACAATAACAGACACTTTTCAAAGTCCTAAAGAATGGGATGTACAACATATTTCGCTAGCTAAGAAAGCAGATTTATTTTTAGTTGCACCTGCAAGTGCGAATATAATTGGGAAAGTCGCTCATGGTATTGCTGATGATATGCTATCAACGACAATAATGGCTACTAAGGCTCCGGTAATCTTTGCACCTGCTATGAATACAAATATGTATGAAAATCCTATTCTCCAAGATAATATTTCATTACTAAAAAGAAGAGGGTATCTTTTTATTGAGCCTGATACAGGAAGACTTGCTTGTGGAGATATTGGAAAAGGGAAAATGGCTAGTCCAGACGATATCGTTTCATATATTAACAATTACTTTAACCCAGTACAAGATTTAATGGGCTTAAATATACTCATTACAGCAGGCCCAACAGTTGAAGCTATAGATCCTATGCGTTACATTACTAATCATTCTTCAGGTAAGATGGGGTATGCACTTGCAAGAGTTGCTCAAAAAAGAGGAGCAAATGTTAAACTTGTATCAGGACCTTCACATTTACCTAAACCAGATGGCATAGAGTTTATAGGTACAACATCAGCTCTAGAAATGTATGAGATGGTAAACAATCATTTTAGCTGGTCTGATATTGTTATTAAGGCGGCCGCTGTAGCAGACTATAGACCAGCGTCAGTTAGTAAAAACAAGTTAAAAAAGTCAGATGGAGCTTTTATGCTTGAGCTGGTTCGTAATCCAGATATATTAATGGAATTAGGTCAGAAAAAGGGTGATAAAATATTGGTTGGCTTTGCAGCAGAAACTGAGAATCTTCAGGGCTATGCTAAAGAAAAATTAATAAATAAAAATATTGATATTATAGTAGCAAATAATCTTATTGAAGAGGGATCAGGCTTTAAAGGAGATACCAATATTGCAACAATTATTAACAAAGCTGGAGATATAGTCAATTTAGAAAAGATGAGTAAGGAAGAATTAGCGAATATCATTTTGAATCAAGTACTTACACTAAAAGCAGCAAATAATAGATGTTAAATCTATTATTTGCTGCTTTTAGTGTAAGTAGAGAAACTTCATCATAAGTCATAATTTTTATGTTATAATTTTAAATGCAATATGATTAGCCCACAAAAAGGTTAGTTTTTAAAGGTACGTGTAAATATGGTACAATTAAAGAAAAAATTTCGAAGGGGGAACACCTATGTTTCGAAAAATCATGTTCAACAACTCACTCTTGAAGATCCAGTGCTCGCGCTGCCTAAATATCTTCGTCAAAATTTAGAAAAGAGCTGGGCGTCCCCTTTTAATAAATACATTTTTTCTAAAATAAATGAAG
>JAEYPM010000039.1 GCA_023410675.1 Bacillota bacterium
CCCATTTTCTTTTCTATGAGATTGAGCACAGTGATTGCTTTTAGGCTATGCCCACCTAACTCAAAGAAACTATCCTGAATACCTGTCTTATCTAGTCCCAAGACCTCTGCAAAAATCTCACATAATACCTCTTCTGTTTTATTACTTGGTGCTTCATATATGTAATTTCGTGTCAGAACAATTTCAGGCAATGCTTTCTTATCTAGCTTTCCATTTCTGGTAACTGGTATTTTGTCTATCTGCATCATATGGCTTGGCACCATGTAACCTGGCAACGTTTTCCTCATTTCATTTCTTAATGCTCCTAGGTCAAGTGCTTCTTCAGATACCACATAAGCACACAGACATTTGTCTCCACTTGCATCGGTTCTTGCAATCACTGCCACATCTTTGACATCTTGTTGCTTTCTAATAGTGCTGTCAATCTCTCCAAGTTCTATTCGAAGTCCTCTTATCTTTACCTGATCATCTATTCTGCCTAGGTACTCTATATTTCCATCTGGCAGCCATTTTGCAAGATCCCCTGTCCTATATATCTTTCCAGTGCCAAATGGGTTATCAATAAATTTCTCTCTAGTTAAAGCTTCATTATTTAAGTAGCCTCTTGCTAAACCATCTCCTGCAATACATAGCTCCCCAGGCATCCCTATACCACATAAGCTTAATCCATTTAAGATATAAATTTGTGTATTGCTAATCGGTTTGCCAATTGGAATATCAGCAGGTATTTCTTCAGTATCAATTAATGTTCTACTAGACCAAACTGTTGTTTCTGATGGTCCATAAACATTAACAATTTGTGCTTTTGTATAGCGACATAGCTCAGCGATTAAGGAACTTTCTACTTTTTCCCCACCCAACATAATGTATTTTAACTGCTTAAGTCCATTAAGATTCTTTCTATCGCTCAACCATAACTTTATGCGACTTGGAGTAGTTTGCAAAATTTCTAGACTATGTCTTTCTTGCATTTTGTTAAAGCCTAGTGCTGTTTCTTGTTCCTCTTCATTTGCAATGTAACTGGTCATGCCATTTAATAGTGCAAGAATAACCTCAGTTACAAATATATCAAAACTTATGTTAGTAACTGATAAGAACTTTTTATATCCCTGCTCAAATGCTTCTTTCATAATTCCATATTGAGTATTCATACTATAATTGACTACACTTCTATTTGGGAGCATAACACCTTTAGGCTTACCTGTTGTCCCTGAAGTATAAATGACATAAAGTAGATCCTCTGACTTATTAACTAACTCAAGACTTTTAGGTGCATCTTCCCATACGTCTTTATTTTCAAGATCTAATACAGGGATTTGCGTATCTATTTTGACTTTGTATGTCACAATCACCTTTGCCCTACTGTCTTCAATCATATATTCTATTCTATCTTGAGGATAGTTTGGATCTATTGGAACATAAGCTCCTCCTGATTTAATGATCCCATAGATACCTGCTATCATCTCAATGCTTCTCTCTGCTATAATTGCTACACGATCATCTGGCCTTACTCCTAAAGCACGCAGCTTAGCTGCTAGAGCATTTGCTTTTGTATTAAGGTCTAAATATGTAAGCTGCTCATCTTCATAAACAACTGCTATATGATGTGGCGTTTTATCTACCTGCTGCTCAAATAGATTGACTACTGTCTGCTCTCTTGGATATTCTACATAGGTATTGTTAAATTCATATAATACTAATTGTTTTTCTCCCTCAGGAAGTATTTCTATATCTTTAATTTTCTGATGAGGATTTAACACGATCTGGTTAAGTATTACCTTATATTGCTTAACCATTCTTTCAATCGTATCTCGGTTATATAAGTCTGTATTGTATTCTATATAACCCTGTATAGTATCTTCTACTTCCTCAATATTCAGCCATATTTCTATAGTAGATGTTCTACCACCTAGTTCATACTTGCTTGTTTCTATGTCACCAAGCTGCAACTTAGGTTTAGGAACATTCATGTAGTTATACATTATCTGTACAAGTGTGCTTCTACTTGTATCTCTTTCCACATTAAGTTCTTCAACTAACCTCTCAAACGGCATATCTTGATTTTCAAACGCTTCCAGAGTTGATTTCTTAACTTTTTCTAAAAGCTCTGTAAAATTCATTTGCTCATCAAATTCTACTGAAAGTACAAGTGTATTTACAAAAAGACCGATGAGTGATTCTGTTTCCTTGATATTTCTATTTGCAATTGGGAGTCCGAGTCTTATCTTTAACTGCCCAGTATATCTATAAATCAAGTAGTTAAATGCTGCAAGTGTAACCATATTCAATGTACTATTACTTGATAAAGCAAATTCTTTTATTTTTTTGACCAACTTACCCTCTAATGTAAAATTTACAACATCTCCATTATGAGTCAGTATTGTAGGTCTTTGTTTGTCTGGTAAAAATTCAACAGGTGAAAGGTCTTCTCCCAACTGCTCTTTCCAGTAACTTAATTGTTTTTCACTAGCCTCATTTTGAAACCAATTAAGTTGCCACTCAGAATAATCTGCATATTGAATAGATAAGCTCGGCAAGTCACAACCTTTTTCATAATAAAAATCATTATATGAATCAGATAGTTCTTTAGAAAAAATACCCATTGACCATCCATCAAATATAATATGATGAATGGTGGTAATCAATATACTTTCATTGTCATTCAAATAAATGAGTGCACAATGAATGAGTGGTCCACTCTTTAGGTCAAATAATACAGCAGCTTCCTTTCTTGCAGTATCACGTATTATTTTTTCTCTTTCTGATTCTTCATGTTCTGGTAAGTAAATAACCTTTACTTTTAAGTTTAGCTCAGGTATAACCACTTGCTTGATTTCTTCATCAATCACTTGAAAGGTTGTTCTTAAAATTTCATGCCGTTTTATCATGGTATTAAGTGACTTTTCAAGGATCTCAATATTAAGATTTCCCTTTATCTTATACGCAAAAGGGAAATTATATATAATATCTCCAGGATTCATCTGATCCATAAACCACATTCTACTTTGTGCAAAAGAAAGCGAAAAACTATTTCTCTCATCTTTTCTTTGTGGTATCTTAATTTGCTGATGTTTAGGTTCTTTTTTCTTCCTTTTTTCAACTAACGCTAGCAAAGCTGCACGCTTATCCCTTGGTAAGCCTTCCTCTTGTGCATCAAAACTCCTCATTCTTTAATCACATACCTTCCTTTTGTATATTGCTTAACTTTTTTTCTAAAAGCAGTCTACGTATCTCAGGTGATAGATTGTTTATTGGTTTACTTTTAGTTTCATTTTTATTTTGATTAGCTTTAGTAGAATTAATTACTATGTCTTGCTCTTTTAACAAACCCTCTTTATATAAAATATCTCCATGTGATAAAGCGTATGATGTGTTTTTTCCCATGCTTTCTACTACATCACATATTTTCATTAACGTATTATTGCAAGGAATGTCTTTTAAAAAATTTGCACACTTTACTTTATAGTTTGGCTGCATCAGCTTGATTAATGTATCTGCTATTAATTTAGGTTGCCAATATAAAGGTGGGAGGTATTCTCCGAGTCCAAGACTTTTAACCTTGCTTGCATTAAGGGGACGATCCACATGATATGCCATAGCTAATTGAGGAACTGAAGCATATATAGCTCCACTAACTGTTCCTATCCCTCCATGATGTATGACTACCCCCATGTATGGCATAACATCATCTAATGGTAAATGTTTAAACCAACTAATATAACGAGGTAATTCTTTAGGTAAAAACTCCTTATAACGCGTTACTACTATAGTTCTTTTCTTTAAAATTTTACATGCTTCTATTGCCGTCATGTAAAAATCAGGTTTGATTTGCTTACTTGTTCCTCCAGTAATTAAAACTGGATTTGGATCTTCTTCTAATATCTTTAGTATTTCTTTGGGAATTTCTCTAGTCCCATTATCCTGAACAATTTCATTAGGAAATCCTGTTGTTATTATTTCAGATGGCCATTCTGGTATTTGCGTTGTGAACCACTTTGGCCATAAAGCTAACTGCATCTTAATGCTACTTTGCCAAGCTAGCCAACTATTAATAGGTGGTAGCTCTACACATTCCCTTAGCTTATTCACTTCCATGTTAAGTCGTTCTTTAAAAAGGCTATAAAAATTAACCATACTCGCTATTTCGTATGGATTCATAAAAAACAATACAATTGGACATTTAAATTTTTCTGAGGCCATAAACGCAGATATACTTGATCTATTTTTTGCCAATATAATTGTATTTTCTTCTAAACAATACTTTGAGATTTTCTCAAATTCTTTTAGTCGAACATCTAAGCTCTCATATTTTTCCCTAAACAAATGTATTTCTTCTGCACTTGCTGCTGTATCTGTATATTGCCCCATGTCGTTTATTAGCTTTTGATATTCTTCCTCCGTGTCCCATGGAGCAAATTCCAGTCCTGCATCATAAGCAGCTTTTTCATAATAGCAATGTGTCAAAAGAATAACCCTATGTCCCCTTTGCTTAAGTGCTTTTCCTATTCTAATAAAAGGAATAACATCTCCATCTGTCCAGTGGGTACTTATTACTATATTTGCCATCACTTAACTCCTTTACTACAACCATCAGCTTCCCTTCTATGTCTCATCATTTCAATAAGTATTTGTTTCATTTGAGGTGATAGAGTCCTTTCCTTCTCTTTCAAATCTATATTACTCTCGTTATCTGCTGGTTCCTCTTTTACTTTTTTTATATTATGTATAGCAAAATTATTTTTAGCTTTTATCATTTCCTCAATAATGTTACTAAGAGACTTTACAGGACTATCCTGATGAGATAATTTTGAACAGTCTTTGCACCTATCGACAAATTCCATTGTCTCAGTTTCTTCTAGTCCCTTTGCTATAAGCTCTGGATTCCACAGTGCTTCTGGAAAACTCTTTGCTACGCCTAAATTTCTAAATCTATGTGCATTATCAGGGCGATCTGCCATATGCGGAAGAATAATTTGAGGAACACCACATGCTAGTGCTTCACTTGCTGTACCAATTCCCCCATGATGTATCACTGTACTTACATGATTCATTAACTTTTTTAGTGGTACAGACTTAAACAGCTTAATGTTTGGTGGCAATTCTTCAGGAACAAACTCCTCAAAAGGAATAACTACAATAGCCTGTTTGTTCGCAAGTGCACATGCTTTAACAGAAACATCATAAAATGATGGATTAATCATTTTACTCGTGCCACCAGTAATGAGTATTGGTTTTTGATCACGCTCCAGGAAATCACTTAATTCCTTAGGAAAATTACCTTGCTGTGTATCATCTTCTATAAGGAATCCTATTGGTACTAGTCCCCCAATCTCTGTGTCAGCTTTATCTCCAAACCAACTTGGCCACACACCTATTTTTACCTTTGGCATGCACATCCATTCTGTCCAGCTCCAAATGTCTTCAAGGCCAATTGCTTTTCTTATTTTATTAACTTCTTCTTTCATCACATCTCCCAACAACTGTTCATGTAAGTCTAAATGTGCAATATAATTTGGAGCAAGAAATACAGATGCTACAGGCAAGTTGAACTTTTCAGCTACTAGCAGTGCTGATACACTGGAACGATGTCTAAAAATAATTATCGTATCTGGCCTATTACAATGCCTAGAGATCAGCTCATATTCTCTCATACATCTTTCATAACCATGATGTTTACTTTGAAACTGAGTTGTCCCATTAAGATTATTAATAGGATCTGTTATCAGGGGAAAATCCTTTATCATTTGCAAATATTCATCTTGATTATCTACTGCTACAAAATCTAATCCTTGACCTTTTACCTTGTCTTCATAAATACAATGTGTAAACACTGTTACATCATGTCCTTGACTTTTAAGTATGTACCCCATTTTTATAAATGGCATTACATCTCCACCTGTCCAATGTGAAACAATAAGTATATTTGCCATTTGCCATACTCCTTAATTATTTATTAACGTATCAATATCTTCTTCAAAATTCTCATTTAGTTCCTTTAACATCTCCTCAAGCTCTGCCTCGCTGATTGATTCAAAGAGTTTTTCCTCAACAAGCTTCGCCATATCAAATACTGTTAAGCCTTTTGTCAATATTTCAAGTAATGTAAGCTGAATATCATAAGTATAGTTAATTCTTGATAGTATACGATTTGCAAGTAATGAATGCCCACCAAGTTCTAAAAAGTTATCTGTTATGCTTATTTGATCTAACTCAAGCATTTCTTCCCATATCGTTACTATTTCTTTTTCAACAGGTGTATTTGGTGGAACATATTCACTTGCGTGCTTATTATGTTGTATTTGTAAAGTCATCAGTTTGCTTCTATCTATTTTCCCATTCAACGTCAATGGGAATTCTTGAATTGGAATGATAAATGCAGGCATCATATAATCAGGAAGAGCCTCCTTTAATGTGTTTCGCAGTTCCTCTTCTGGAATATCTACATTAGGAGCATTTTTTTGATAATAAACAATTATTTTTTTATCATTTAATGAATTCTCATTAACAACTGCAACGGCTCTGTTTACATGTAAATGCTTTTCAAGGATTGTCTCTATTTCCCCAAGTTCAATTCTATGTCCTCGAATTTTTACCTGAAAATCAACACGTCCAATATATTCTATATCCCCTTTATTATTACGCTTTACTAAATCACCTGTTTTATATATGTATGCAGATGGATCTTCTTTAAAAGGATTAGGTAAAAACCTTTTTTTAGTAAGTTCTAATTTGCCCAAATAGCCTATAGATAAACCATCTCCACCAATGAACAATTCGCCAATTTCACCATCTGCAACTTTTTTCATTTCTTCGTCTAATATGTATATTTGCGTATTATCTATAGGTTCCCCCAATGAAATAGGTGCATCACATTGTTCTACCTTATGAATCATTGACCAGATAGTTGTTTCAGTAGGGCCATACATATTCCATAACTCGGCCCCTTTAGCAAGGAGCTTGTTTGCAAGTTCCCTTGTCATCGCTTCTCCCCCACAAAGCATCTTTAAATCTTGCTTTCCCTTCCAATTCATATCTAAAAGTATCTGCCATGTTGCTGGTGTTGCTTGCATTATCGTAATATCATGCCTATCTATTATATTGGCTAGTTCAATACCACTTGTCACTTCTTCATGAGTTGCCATTACTATTGTAGATCCACTAACTAAAGGTAAAAATAACTCTAATCCTGAAATGTCAAAACAGATGGTCGTAATAAATAAAATCCTATCGTCTTGCGTTATCCCTGGTTTTTCCCCCATTGAGGCAAGAAAATTTACAAGTGCTGAATGTGATATCTGTACTCCTTTAGGATTGCCTGTTGTCCCTGAAGTATATATCACATATACTCGTTGTTTCTCTATATCAACCCCACATGCTATATTTTGATCGCTACACTCAGAGATTAAGCCATTATCTTTATCTATACACATTTTTTCTATTTGAACATCTTCTATATCCTTTAATAAAGATGCCTGTGTTATGATTAAAGCAGCTTGTGCATCATTGATGATATAATTAATTCTTTGCAAAGGGTATGAGGAATCAAGTGGAATATAGGATGCTCCCATTTTTATAACCGCTAAAATTGATACTATCATATCAAATGAACGATCCATATATATACCTATAAGATTTTGATCACTAAATCCTTTTTTAATCAAATAATTTGCTAACCTATTCGCTCGCTGATTTAGTTCCAAATAAGAAAGAGATTGATCTTTAAATAATACTGCTGGTTTATTCGGGTATTTATTAACTTGTTGCTCTATTAAGCAGTTTACTGGTACTTTAGGGTAATTTACCAATTGATAATACTGAGAATTGATGGGCGTGTTTTTTGTCTCCATAAAAATATCCTTTCTAATTAATGTTAATTTTTTGTATATAAAATAAGCATTGCAAATTTTACGCAATACTATATCAATACATTTAACAGGGAATTATTTTTGTAAAAGAGATAAGTATAATATTTTTAGCTATACTATCAAAAACAAGAAGGTCTATCATAAATAAGGTCAATGTTAAGTAATCTAGTAGATATCCACATGAAGACTTGCAATCACTGGAAATACTAAAACTGTCATTATGGAGAGTATATTAGAATGAGATATGAGGTATTACCTTCTAAATATAATTAAGCTGATAACTTACTTAGTAATTTAGATTTAAAGCAAATGGTTATTGTATACCTTCATTAATAATAATAGTTGTATTAAATTTTAATTATTCTGAATATTTTGCACTATATATAGATATAATATCACTAATTGTCTGTATTTGTCAACGAAAAACAATGTATTATGTCGAATATCTACACATAATAACACACCCTATGTTTCTTTAAAGTATGTTTCAGAGTCTTTAATCTATGATGCCAAAGGTGCCCCCACAGCCACACACTATAACACTTATAACATACAAGAAAGCAATAAATTATATTTCAATGTGAGCATGTTAAATGAGCAACAATATATTTATGAAATAAAATAGGCAAGGGAGTTCCTCTCCCTTACCCTTTTTATTCCCAAACTTAGTTTGTTTCTAACATGTTAGACCCCATGATCCCTAGAGCAATTTGTAGGCTATCATATCCTAGTGCCATAATACTTCTAACACCTTCTAAGATTGCCTTTGTGATAGGTTCTTCTACATAGCTATTCGCATAATCCACTATATTTTTAATATCATCTACAATCATGCTACTACTATTCATGATAGACAATGTGCTTTTCTCCCCATCCTTCTCATTTATTGCAACATAACATATGCTTCCTGTGTAATAGATGAGTTCAAAAGCTGAGCCAAGCATATAGGTTAGTTTAAAAAATTCTTTAAAAGATTTTTCTGTTGGATTATTACATGCAACTTTACCTAAATCAGAGCCATATTTAATCATTTCAATAAATACTACTAACCCTAAAGTGTCTTCTGGAATTTCACTTGGTTCAAACATAAAATGTGCCCCTAAGCAGACACCAACCTCTAAAACACTAAATATATCGCCTACAAGAGGAAATGCCTCGCCAGATGCTGTCTCAAATGGATGAATCAAGGTCTCATGAAGTGCAACAACGCCTGCAAGAGCATGGAATATAATATAGCCTTCCTTTTCACTTAATGAGGTCTTAATACTTTGAAGTCCCTCCTCTTCTGCACTGCTACTGGTGTGTTTTAGCTTCTTTATATCCTCAAATTTCTCAAGTGCCATCCATGCATCATATGATTCCCTTTCAAAAGGTGCTTTTCCAGTGCACATTTTGTAGATAATACATGAGCCTATAGAAGGTAACAAACAGAGGATATCCAGTAAAGAAACTGGTGGTACATTAAATAAATCCTCAAGAATTTCAGAAAAAACAGGGATATAAATAGGCTTATCCATTATATCTGCTACAGTTTTTATGATTAAAACAATGACATCAATGAGTGCTGCTACCATATTGTCACATGTTTCAAATCCAGCTGTAGCCAAAATAGCGAGTATTTTTTTAATGATGGTTAGTAGGCTATAGCTTGAGAAGTTTTCATTTTCAAATAACTCTCTGCGCAGTTTATCTATAAGCTCCTTTAGAATATCCTCTTGTTCTTCTACAGTCCTAGCAAATATCTCAAATGCTTCTTTTATAGGATCTGATGCCATTGCCTGTTTAAATAGGCTTTCATGTAAGGTTGATGATGGATAATTATCCACAAAATGATCGGTTAAAAACATATCTGTTACATCTGTATTTTCTCTTCCAGAGTCACTATCTTTAAGCTCTAAAACAGGCTTGTTCATTACATCATTCACTGTTTCTATATCCGCCCATTCATCAATTTTACTGATCAATTCAGTAATCATTTCGTGTGTCTTTTCTTTTGCAAGAAGCAGATAATTGTTGACATAAGTTATGGTTAACTGTACACATTTTTTACTCACATCTTTTACACGGACAATATCATCCCAGCTAAATAAAAATTTCACGAAATCAATAAGCTTTTCAATCCCTACCTTAATCAGCTCGAAAAATGTCTCACAGCAAGCCACAATTTCATTGATGCAAGTTATCACAAACTGATAAATCTTTCCACCTATCTCAAGCACAAAGTGCCAAGTATCCTCTACAAAGGTAATAAAAATATTATAGATACTCTTACCCAAATCTTTTATCCAACTAAAAATATCTCCTGCTGTATAAATGATATCATCAACAAGGCCATCTACTGATTGGAGACTTTTCAAAGCAGTTGGAGACATTTGTCTAAGAGCTGCTTCACCTGTATAGCTCTCTATCCCCTCTGGTCTTACACAAAGTAAAAGAGATCCCTTATGATTTGTGTTTGCTAAGAAATTGGCTTTAGACATACTTCCCTTAAGCTTCATACTACTTGAAGGTAATGTTAATGCTACATCCCCTAACAGATCTATTCCATGTGCTATAGCTTCAATATCTTCATCCCTTATATCTTTTGGCACTAAGCTTTCTCCATTTGGTAGCTTTGCATTTTTAAGCTTATTTTTTTCATTGAGGCTAAGAAGTTTTTTAGATGATTTTTCTGATGGTGTAATCGTAATCATTTGTCCTTCATCAGCCCATATAATAAAGTTATGTGCATTAATTGTATCTGTTTTATGAAAAATAAGAAGCTTGCCTGTCGTATCTGTATCCACTTCACAAGGATAATCCCTTAAGGCATAATACATCCCATTAATATATACATTGCATGGCGTTTCTGATTGGATAAATATCTTTTTATTTGGCAAAATCATATCATCTTGGTCTGTCACAGTGATACGTGTTGTGTATGTAGTAAATTTGATTGGTTTTTCATCAGTTGCAGGTAAAGTTACATTAGCATTAGACAACAGCCCTGTATCTGGTGCTTCTTCTCCTACTATTAACGTCCCATCTTTTCCATAGCTTATAAGACAGTTGCTATTAAAGTCAGGGTTTTTATAAGGGTAAGCGTATTGAACACCTTTTAATACAGGCAATACCACACTCCAATTATTACCATCACTTATATTTTCACTTTGGCAGAACATATGAAACAAGTCTCCATTTTCATTAAATCCCCAAACATATGTCTTTTCCCCAAGCTTGTATGCATAAAGTTGTTTTACCTGTGTAAGCCTTTCATCTTCTATGAGTTTATAGGGGTGTGCACCGTCCTTTTGCTCAGCATAAGGATAAACATAAAGCCCCCCACCACCGCATGCAAATAGATGGGTATTGTTTCCTATCTTCATGCTTTGTATACATTCTATAGATTGTTCTGTATTAAAACGTATTGAGGTAGGCGGAATCTCTGGATTAAAGTAATTATATACTGGCGTATATATGATTTCCTTATGCCCTAGAATGTCTCCTAAAGTATAAATGCCATCTACAGCTTCTTTATAACCCCTTCCCATACATGATGTCCTAATCTCTTCTAAATCTACTGGAAGGGGATGATGTACCCATTTTCCTTTGTTTAGTGTACTTTCTAAGTCTATAAAGTAACGCTTAATAGGATTAACTGTTTGCGTGGTTTTTTCTGCTATATCTACTATTGTATAGACCTTATTTCCAGTTAAAGATAGATAAACTTCTTTAATTTGCATCGCGTTTTTTATAGATGCATCATCAAAGGGAACTAACTTCCACACAGGCTCTCCAAGCCTAGCTTCTGAAGAAATATATAAATAGTCTTTATTTTCAACAGTTACCACAAGGGCAATAATATATTGATTAGTATCTTTACTCTTTACACCTGCAAACGTCTTCGCTAACACAGCTTTTCCTTTATATAACGTTTGTATTTCATGCATGAGATTATATCTTTTCCATCCTGCCTCATCACTTGTTACTTGCATCGTCAAATAAAAAATACCATTATCACCTATAGAAAACAGGCTATTTATCCCCTTTTCACATAGTGCTTGCATTTTTTTATCGCCTGCCGCTAAGGAAACATTCTTATAGTTGTCCATGATCTCATATGAATATTTTACTTTAACACCCATCTTAAATACCCCCCTTAATATATAGAAAAACAACTCAATAATTTCACTTATTCAGCTACCTAAATGTTGTTTCTCTCAATGAATTTACATAAACTATGAAATGTGAATTCTATATAAATGAACCTTTTAGTCTGGCTTCGCATAGGTAATATCAACTATAAGATCCTGTTTTTTTGAAAACTTGGCATCTTTATATGTAAAACTTGTTCCTCCTGGAAATACCCAGCATAAAGAATTACTTAATGCTTTACTCATTTGTGAGCTATAGTTTGCTGTATACTTATCCACTTTCCCTTTGATATATTTTTTCATACTATTAATGACATCATTGACTCCTCCAAAAGTAATAATTTTAGCCCATGTACTTCCATCTATACTTGCTTTATCTTCACCTTTATCTAATTTATGATCAAAAAGTAATTTCCCCTTCTCATCCACATAAAGTTGAAACTCATCAGTGAGGGTATAGTCTACTACATTTCCTTCTGTTACCCCACCATCAATATTAACATGTAAATAAGCCCATACTCTTGTACTACACTTAATTTTATTTCCTTCAAAAGATACTTTTGAATCTACATTATACTTAACATTAATATTGCCCCAGTTTCCATAATACTCAGAGTCTTCATCCCTTGCCGAAAAGCTATACTTTAAGATTGGATTTCCTGAGTTTTGTAGTTCAAACCCTGGCTTGGCTGCTGTGTATTGTTCAAACCATACCTTAAAACTAGCCTTAATAAGATTGACATCAATGTCAACTTTAGGTTGAGTGAGTAGCCCGTTCATAGAAACAATGAGCTGATCAGAAATGAGCTTAGCCATAGCTGTGCGGTTAATTGCCATACTTCCATGCATATTCTTTGCATCTTCAGCATCTACCCAGTCCCATGTAAACTTTTTAAACTCAGGCATTTTATGACCATCTGTCATAACAATATAATTGAGCGTATATAAATCTTTTTTCTCACTATCTGCACCATATGCTGAAATATAAAAATTAAAATCAGTTGGTTTAATAATGACTGTTTCATTATAGTGAGGCTCACTTGGAGCTATTGTATAACCGAATATAACGCCTCCTGATTTTCTAAGCTGATCAAAATATGTATTGATAAACACTCTACACAAAACAAAATATGCTTCACTACTTGGACTGAGTCCCTCTATAGCTGGCATATCTTGAAGAGATGTAGAATTAAGATCTAAATAAAGCTGCTGAATACTAAACATGGTATAAGGATCCATATTTTTAATCTGTTTTTGAATATCCTCTGGTAGACTGTTAAATTCAGCACTCTTAAGGTCGAGCTTTACATGAAACTTGAAGATCCAAGGGGCATTTTTAGGCTGCTCTAAATGAGAAAAAACGAACTGTCTTCTTATTTCATCAAGTGTAATAATTTCAAACACATCAAAAAACATCTTGTACTTTACATTGGCAATACTCGTTACATCACTTTCTATAAGCTCAATAATGGGTGGGAGCTTGTCCAATTCTTCCAAGTCAAAAATGCCCATCTTAGCTTTAAAAGCAAAAGCAAATTCTCCTTCTTCATAGGCCTTTCGTAGTGCATCATTTTGTGCTTGTGTTCTTTTTGTTGCATCTTGAGGAATAGAAAATAAATCCATGCCAACTAATGTCACAAGGTCTTGGTAATTTGCTTCTACATAGTCAACGGTTCCCACTGGTGTTACTATTGCCTTATAGTAAACTATAAATTCTGCTGCTTCCATGCGATATAAATACTCTTTAAGTGTTGCATTAATGGCAGCTTGTGTAGTGGCAACAACCATATCATACCCATAATCTGATAAGTTGGAATCCTCACTCGCTTGTAAACTAACTAAAGTTCCCTCCATACCTTACTTCACCCCTTTATGAATTTATGAAACAATCTTACGTTAACTATTATACCACAATTTACCATTATTTGATATTTTTAATTAGTATAATATTTCACAATTTATTAGACTTCATTTATTAAATTCTAATCATATTCTAATTTTTCACTTAGGATTTTTTAACAATTTTACTCTATAATAAATTTATACAAAGCAAATATATCTTATAAGATGTGTATTAAATAAAAACAAAAATAAAAATAATTGAAGGGAAGATTGATTATGGCAAACATTACATTAGAACAAATTGATTTAATTGTAGCAAGAACCAAGGTGAGCTTTACAGATGCAAGAGCTGCTTTAGAACAAACCGATGGAAATATTGTAGAGGCCCTTTTGCTTCTTGAAAAAGAACAAAAAGTAAAACCTAATCCAAATCAAAGAAAACATAGTGAGGCTAAGAAAAACGTGAAAGATTTTCTTGCAAAAATACATGCAACAAGGTTTATCTTAAGGAAACAAGAAATGACATATATGAACATTCCTCTTTCTATAGCACTCTTAGCTATTATTTTATCCTTTCACTTTTCTATTGTGGCACTCATTATCGCTTTGGTATATGGTGTAAAGATGGAATTTCAAGGGAACAATGACGTTGCAATAAAAATCAATAAAACAGTTGAAAAAATTCAATAAAACAGTTAAAAAGATTCATTAAACTTCATGATAAATATTTGTTTATAAAACCACTTTAAGATCATCAATAAGTTCATACAACAATAATCCATCCTATTCTTTAATAAGATGGATTATTGTTGTATGATAAAGATAGAAATTAACCAAACATCTAGGGAGGTGACTATTATTAAAACAATACTTGTTATAGAAGATGAGGTTAAAATTGCAAGGTTTTTACAACTAGAACTTGAGCATGAAGGTTATGGTGTTACACTCTCTCATGATGGTAGAGAAGGTCTTAATTTAGCTATCAACAATATGTTTGATCTAATTATTCTTGATGTCATGCTCCCTTCACTAAATGGTATGGAAATCTTAAGACGTATTCGGTTAGTATCTGATATACCTGTTATTATGCTTACAGCGAAAGATGATGTTACGGATAAAGTTATGGGGCTTGACCTTGGTGCCCAGGATTACATGACTAAGCCTTTTGCTATAGAGGAACTCCTTGCTCGAATTCGTGTTATCTTTAAACTTAAAAATGCCTCTTCATCTGCTCCAAATACCTCAAAGGTTCTAACGATTGGTAACCTTACATTAAATGAAGAAAAGTTTGAAGTGCACTATGAAAATACACTTATTCCACTCACCAAAAAGGAGTTTGAGCTTCTAAGATACCTTATGGTTAATAAAAATTTACTGCTTACACGGGAGAGCATATTAGAAAATGTATGGGGCTATGAATATATGGGCGATACGAATATCGTGGATGTTTATATTCGTTATTTACGAAGCAAGATTGACCAAAAATTTGAAATCAAGATCATTCATACTATAAGGGGAATGGGGTATCAAATAAAAGATGGTGAAACTATTTAGAAATATAAAGAATCTAATCCAAGTTAGTTTTAGGCTATTATTCTATATAGTATTTTTGCCTATACGTATTGCTTTTGTAATGCTTTTTAAGATACTTAGCGTACTCATTAATGGGCTTAGATTTTCTATGGCATTTAAACTTAATCTTTTATATAGCATTATTTATATTTTTTCATTAGCTATTACCTACTCAATATTTTTATTTGCCTATTCTATTTACACAAAATATACTGTTAGAATTTATAATCTAACCGCCCATGAGCCTTATTTATATCTTTTTATAGGCAGTGCATTAATCGCCTTTGTTGTCTTTATCTTTCTTGGAAATATAGCAGCAAAAAAAATGTTTGAACCTATTCAAACAATGACTGATACTGTTAAGACAATCAATGGGGATAAACTGAATGAAAGGCTGAGTACTTCTGGGGCTAAAGATGAACTTAAAGACTTAGCACATACCTTTAATATGATGCTTGATAGACTTCAAATTTTTATAGAAAGGCAAAATCAATTTGTATCTGATGCTTCTCATGAACTTAGGACTCCTATTGCTGTTATACAAGGCTATATTGATTTACTGGATAGGTGGGGCAAAGATGATCCTAAAGTTTTAGAAGAAGGGATACGCTCGGTAAAACAAGAAATCGAAAGCATGAAAATCTTAGTAGAACAACTTCTTTTTCTTGCTAGGAGCGATAAGAATACTCTAAAAATAGATAAACAAACCATCAATTTATCCGATATATGCAACCGCATTATTAAAGAAACAAGCTTTATAGATGATGAACATGAACTGATAGCCAAAATAACTGACAACGTTTTGATCTGTGCCGATCCTGAGCTGATCAAGCAACTCATCCGCATCTTTATTGACAACGCCATTAAGTATACCCCTGAAGGGGGCACTATTACTCTTGCATGTGTCCATATCAACAAAAATATTATTCTTTCTATCAAAGATACTGGTATTGGTATAGAAAAAGAGCATCTTCCCCATATTTTTGAACGTTTCTATCGCACAGAAGAATCCCGTCAAAGACAAAATGGTGGGACAGGTCTTGGATTGCCTATTGCAAAACTTATTATTTCTTTGCATGATGCTCAAATTTATGTCGATAGTATACCGAACAAAGGAAGCGAATTTATTATCTTTTTTTCTAATATAGAATGCACATAGTATCTATTATGTGCATTCTATATTAGTCTTTAAAAGAAGTATTGACTTATAGAGGGTTAAAGTTTACCACCTATAATAACTACCAATAAAAAATCTAAATTCATCCTGTTGCAAGTGTAGCACAGTACTTAAATCATAATCTATAGGTTCATCGTCATCTTCATCTTCTTGTTCTTCCAAAAATCTGTAATACATTTCTTCTGCAAACGTCTTTCCCCATTTATTAATGGAATCCATTGTGCCATTCATCTGCAAAAGTGCAAAATCTCTAATTAAAATCTTACGCATGATCCCATCAAGAAGTAATTCATAATTTTTTTGAATGGCTTTGTTCTTTATTAAATGGATCTCTTCTATTAATTCCTTATAGTCCTCAAGTTCAAACACATTAATCACTACATTTTCTGTATACTGTTTGATCATGCACTTCACATAACCTTCTTCCCATGTAAAGACAATATGATCATAGGCATCAACTAATAGGCTAGGATCACTTTTTATCTTTTCACATGTTTCATGAAGTGCAAATACAAATTCATTGAGCAAGGATTTTGTTTCTAGCTTCAAAATTTTACGTGTTAGCTGAGTTTCTTTCAAATGATCAACCAATCTTTTTATTTGTGCATCACATTTGAAATATTCTTCAACCTCTCTCTTCACGTTATAATCTTCTACTTCTATGTACTTTCGAAATTGACTAATAAAATCATTATAATTGTAAATCAAACAATCACCCATGGTGGTAACATCAGAATCAATACTATAAATATATTCTCCCACAGTGCTATCACCTAAAAGGTTTATGTTTATTCCTTCTAGTAAAAGTTTGCCTTTAACCTTGCTGTTTCGCATCTTATCAATGCTAGAATTAATAAACTGAGTGTCTCCATATATTGCTAAGCCATCACCAATGCTTTTAATCGTTGCCTTTTCCAATTTTAAAGTGCCATAAACAGTGAAATTCTGTCCTATCTCTTCTATACAACAGTATGAAAATTCTGCATTCCCATATATTATAACATTATGACCTATTTTCTTAACATCTACATCATGAGAGGAAAACCTTATGTTTCCTTCTATCACTGTATTATCTATCAAGCATCCTTCTTTTTTCGCCTCTTTTATCCTTAAAGTATTAAGAAGCGAATTTGTTACAATCAATCGTTTTCCAACATTTACATTATCTGAAATTTCTTCTAGTTTCGTTGTATGTGCTAAGTTTAAGTTCCCCTTAACCTTAACTTCTCCTGTAATTTCAACTACCTCACTAAAGCTTAAGTCAAGATTGCCCCCTACAAAAAGACTACATGTAATACACTCTTCTTTTAAAGAATAGGCGAATGTTAAGTTCCCTTTAACCTCCAATTCTTCTAAGCCATCCAAATAGTCTGCATTAATTAATGCATCCTTTCCAACTGAAATTTTTCGTGGCAACATTAGGTCTTTACTATCTAACTTCAAATTGCCTTTTACATCAATTTCTTCTGGTAATGTTATATAATCTTCAATCCATGTCATATCAAGATCCCCATTTACAACTAATTTTTTGGGGGGATTCACTATTTTTGAACCATGAAGATCCATATCTCCACTCGTGATCACTGAGGCATCAAATTGCTGAACCTTTGCATATGCCATTCTTAGCCTTCCATTTACAGTAATTGAACCACTAATATGCCTAACATGCTTAAGAGATAAGTTGCCATTAACTATCAGTTGAACATTAAGATCTTCTATTTGATATTTTGTTAGATCCAAGCTGTTATCAATGATCAGTTTTTTTCCATCCCTTTTAATTCTATCTTGACTGATTAGTTGTTCATCAAGCAAAAATGAAACTAACTGTTCATTATTTTGAATACTGACCTTTTTAATTTCGTGTACTATTTTCCCTAAAACGTGAATGCTTTCTGGTATTTCTGTATTCGTTAAATTTAAATCTCTTCCGATCACAATCCTATTTGGCAATTTCTCTATTTTTTTGCATCCAGAGAGGATTAAACTCCCCCCTATATGTAGGTCCTCTGGTAAATTGGCAATCTGTGATCCAGATAAATCAAGATCCCCTTTAACTGAAAATGGACTTGGCAATTGCTGAAGGTTCGTATTTTTAATCCATAAGTTTCTACCTACAGATGCATCACTAGGAAATACGTTTAATCCAACACAGCCAAATATCTTAAGGTCTCTTTGAATCTGCAACTTGCTTACTGAAGATAGCAAATTGCATGAATGGATCACCAAATCCCGTCCCACATGAATATTGCTTATTTCTTTAAGATTATTGCATGAACTTAGGTGCATATCCCCACCAATCACAAGTTCCTCTGGTATATCACTCATATCACAATTGCTAATATATAGATGATTAGTAACACTTAGCTCCTTTGGAAGTTTAAATCCTTTTATACTACATATTTCTAGTCTACCTTTCACATCAATATCTATTGGCAGGCTTTTAATGGGGCAGTCATATAATTCTAAATCGCCTAGAACCTTAAGGTTAGTACCTAACGTCATAATTGATGAATTTCTAATAATCAAATTCCCTTCAATGCATACATTATCGCCTATCTTTTGAAGTTGTTTTGTGTCGGATAAATCAAGATTGCCTTTAATAATAATATGATCAGGGATCTCTTTGATAATAGAAAATTCAAGCCCAAGATGATCATTAATAATCAAGCATTCTCCTTTATATGTAACGGATTCACGGTTTATTGCATGCATCGAAATAAGTTCTTCTACAAATATTTTTTTTATCATTTTATTTCTCCTAATCTTGCATTTAGCTTCGATTGAATTATTTTAATTTTAGAAATATTGAATTTCGCTTTGAAATTTATTGCAATAATGGTATGATGATTATATGCGTTGTCACTATTTAATACTTAAGCAGTATGTTTACTATTTATTAGCATAAGTAAATGACGATTAAATAAATAGTTTTTGCTTATAATAATACAGTATTAAATTTTGCATGTCTATTGACAAGACTTGATAAAAATGGATAATTATACTTGGGGAGATTTTTTTTTGTCAAAGTCTTGAACTTATTCAAGATTAAATAATATAAATTTTCTAAGGAGGACTATATCTATGTCAACAAAAGCAAGATTTCCTAGAACTGAAATTGGTGCACAAAACCCAATCTTTAACCAAATTAGAACGACTATTGAAACCGCATTTTATGGTAATAATGTAACACTTGTAACTTCTTTAAAAGAAGCTTACAAATTAGCTAAAAATGCTCCTGGTACAGTAGTAACAGATGTTCCTGTTTACAAACCAGAGCTTTTAGGTCTTGATGAAGATACAAGAATTCTTCTTTTTAACGATGGTGCTGTAAGTGGTCGTGCTGCTGCTGCTCGTAAAATCATGGGCGAGCCTGGTGTTAATGCTGGTGAATATGCACTTAAAATAAGTGAAGCTATTTATCAAGCACGCACAAAAAACCTTTATCATGCACAAGCTATTGTAGGTCTTGATAATGACTTTTCTGTAAAAGCTCATCTTTGTATTCCTGAAACTCAAGAAAATATCATGTATTCATGGCTTCTTAACTTCCAAGCAATCAATGAAGTTGTATCAGAGATGTACAATACTTCTAAAGAAATACCAAATGAAGGTGACATTTATATCTTCTCAGATCCTAGCTGGTCTCACCCAGAACATCCAATGGGACTTACTTTCTTTGATCCAGAACATAACTGTGCTGCTATTCTTGGTATGAGATATTTTGGCGAACATAAAAAAGGTACTTTAACACTTGCTTGGGCTTTAGCAAATCGTCATGGTTATGCTTCTTGCCACGGTGGTCAAAAACGTTATAACCTTGCTGGCGGGAAAGCTTTCGTTGCTGGTGTATTTGGACTTTCAGGTTCTGGAAAATCTACAATTACACATGCACGCCATAACAACAAATATGACATTACTGTTCTTCATGATGATGCTTTTATTATTTCAACAGAAAATGGTTCTTCAGTAGCTCTTGAGCCAGCTTACTTTGATAAAACACAAGACTATCCTCTTACATGTGAAGATAACAAATATCTTCTTACAATGCAAAACTGCGGTGCAACGCTAGATGATGAAGGAAAGGTTGTTCCTGTTACAGAAGATATTCGTAACGGAAATGGACGTGCTGTTAAATCTATCCTTTGGTCACCAAACCGTGTAAATAAATTTGATGAACCAGTTAATGCTATTTTCTGGTTGATGAAAGACCCTACACTTCCACCAGTTGTTAAATTAAGTGGTGCTGCTCTTGCATCTGTTATGGGTGCTACACTTGCTACAAAACGTACAAGTGCTGAAAGACTTGCTCCTGGTGTAGATCCAAATGCATTAGTTGTTGAACCATATGCTAACCCATTTAGAACTTACCCACTTGCTGATGACTATAACAAGTTTAAAGCTTTAGTAGAAGAAAGAAATGTAGA
>JAEYPM010000040.1 GCA_023410675.1 Bacillota bacterium
GTTAATTTCAATATCTGTTATGAATTTATATGTCATTTTTATCACCCAGTAAAACTATAAAATCCTTGCTCCTTTTTGTACATAGTTATTTTTGCATTTTTGTACTATCTTATTTTAGCATTTATACAAGTTTTGCGGAGAGAGATTCAATAGTTAATATAGAAAAAGATAGATAATATTGTTCAGCAGTTCTGTGTTGAAGCGTTCAATGAATCACATGAAGATATTGAAAATTTCATCGTTGATATGTCATGGGTTTCTTTGGATGACACTAAAGTGGTATCAGGTTATTGGGGACGATTTGATAATGTTGAACTAAAAGCAACATTTGTATTAGGTGACGAAAAATGGACTATTGAGGATATTTATTTTCAATAAAGGAAATTCACATTTCTTTATGATGAGGTGGGCAATGGAAGAAATAGAGAGATTAAGAAAATGTATTAAGGGATTTAAAACTGAGGCATTACCAGAACTGAATCGAATGGTTGATAAACAATTTGAAGATAATGTTATTGAATCATTGCTAGAAGAATTAGTTGAGGTTGCAGTTGTTGGACAGGAGGATTGTGCAGTACAAGCACAGCTAGCACTTGCAAAGACATATCATTATATTTCAGATAATAGAAAAGAAGATATCATTAGTTGGGTGCTTAGTTTCACTAAAAAGAATATTGAAGACCCGATGATATTCTTTCTTGGTTTCAATTTTCTTCTAAAATTGAAGTGGAAAGAACTATTTATTTCGTATATAGAATTGTATGGAGAATACTTAAAGAAAGAGTTTGATGATGATTACATACAGTTTTATGAAATTGAACAGTATTTGAAATAAGGAATCATTAAATTCCGATGTTTAGGGGAAAGGGGTTAAGAATCTTAAGAGACTTTCTGACAATAAATATTACCTGGATTTTGGAAGCGAAAAAATAAAGCTAAATAAAAGATATTTAGAGGCGTTACAAGAAGCTGGAAAAATAGTTGAAAAAAATTAACACTTATGAATAAAAAAGGGAATCGTACTATTGACTCTGGATTATAAAAAGTGGAGGCAGTATATGTTTTTATACAAAGCATCATAAATAATTTCGATAGAGTTTTTGATCAGTCAATTGAAGAGAGATGTGAAATATGGGCAAATTCCTATTCCATTGACGTGAAAAGGGAGAATATATAAAAAAGCGAATGAGTACTTAGGAAAATGATAGGTTGGCATGAGGTTTTTGCTTGTGCAAACATAGTAGGATGATATAATATAATAAGAATATTGTGTTAAGAAAAGTTTGAATCTGTTGTTGCTATTGAATTCTGGGTTTACAACTGAGATTGCCATTTGGCACGAGATTTGAGGGGACACATCGTGTCTCATTTGGGAAAGGGGACATTGCTCGCTTTGCGTCCTGTTTTTCGTAGTCATTATTTGCTAATCTTGGATTGCAAGGAGGTCATAAGTTATGGATCAGAACAAAGTAGGAAGTTTTATAAAAGAACTTCGAAAAGTAAAAAATCTTACACAGGAGCAACTGGCAGAGGAATTCAATGTTTCCAGAAGAACAGTATCCCGTTGGGAAACAGGAAATAACATGCCGGACTTAGATATCCTGATGGAAATGTCAGATTTTTTTGAAGTTGATCTCCGTGAAATCTTAGATGGAGAAAGGAAAAGCGAGAAAATGAATGAAGAGATGAAAGAAACAGTTATGAAGGTCGCAGAGTACAGTAATCAAGAAAAGAAGAAAATGGCGAAGGTAACACTTGCTTGTTTTATCCTTGGCATTATTTCACTTGTTGTTAATCAGGGGATGAGATTCTTTGATTTACCTTCAACATTTTGGGTTGGATTTATTGAGGGATTGACTGCCGGTATGACAATGGCTGCAATGATCCTTGGAATCCTTTACATTACAGGAGCAATGATAAAGGTCCGAGAGTTTAAGATGAGAATGATTGGGAAAAGTAATGAGTACGAAAGATAAGGTATATTGAAGAAGTGCTATTGCACTTGGGCTTATTGGCTTGGGGGTAAATTCTTGTTTCAATGTTCGTAGACCACAGTGAACACAATTATGCACTGGCAATTAGTCTTGGCTTAACAGCGATTGCAAATCTTATAAACTATATGGTAATTAAAGAAAAGCAGAAATAATGATAGCAGTATATAGTTTAAGCCTACCATAGTTCTTGAGAGTCTTGGGTAGCCTCGATAAGACACCAAGTACACATCAAGATCTAATGAAGCGACAAATATTTGTTTTATGCTATCTTGAGTTTGCATAATTTCCACTTTGGAGTGGTGGTTTGTATTAGGTGAAAGCAGTATACTTATGATGTAACTGATATTTGGATTCCTATTTTATGGTGGAAGCATGGGGGAGGATATATTTGGACATTGATTTTGAATATTTAAAGAAACTGTTGAACGAGACAAACGAAATACGAAAGACAGTTGTACTAAATGATTTATGTGAAAATGAGAATGAGATTTACGGTAAAGAAGAATATAAGTATGGGGACATTGGAGAATTAATTGCTTGCTATAGAGTACAATATTGATCTTGAAGCTATAATCTTAACGGATGAAACGTTGGTTATAGATGTGATGAGCATCACTCATATAGCATTCGAAAATCGACTTGCTGATTATCATTACTCGATTTGGTATAATAATTGATATTGCAATAACAAATTTTAACTTTATCCATTTAATTAACATATGTCAATGCAAGTATATCTGAGCATGTGCTATTGTTCTTTCAGAGGTGATAAATAATGAAAGAAAACAATATTACTTATGCTAATAATGCGTTAACTATTACTACTGTACTAACGCTTATTGTTGCAGGATTTGAAGTTTTTCAGTCTTGCAGAAATTATAAGGAGGGGATGAACCTCCTTGATTTTGCAAGTTATTCAACAGCGGATATCAATGCATACTGTATTGTACTTATTTTAGCAAATTTAATTCTTCTTCCAGGGGCAATAATGCTTTATAAAAGTAAGGGGATATCTCTTAAAGATGAGATATATGATAAAAAGACTTTGGGTAAAGATGTTCTTATTGGCATTGCAGCTGCAATTGTGTCTTCGATTATAAGTCTTGTTTATTTACTTATTAATATGGGTAGAACAGAATTAGCTTTTGTTGGGTGGGATAATCTTTCGTTAGGAACAATATTTCTTGAAGTGATTACACTTGTTTTTGTGAGTGGTATATGTAAGGAAATTTACTTCAGAGGCTTTGCTAAAAATTTTTGCGGTGAAGTTTTAGGGGAAACAGTATCACTTTCACTATTTAATGTAATGTTCGGAGTACTTGACTGGTTTAATATTGCTTGACCAGCTCACAGCAATATATAGCAACATATCTTGGTATAGCACCAGAGTCATTAAGCAGGATAAGAAAGTCGCTGAAAAATGATAAAGATTGAATTCAGTGATACCATATAAGGACAGACGATAAATGTTTTATCTCATGTAAAAGTAGACACGAAAAATAGTTAAATTGTAAAGCGTAAGCTAACCAACATTCTTATGAATGTTGGTTATATTTTTATGTGATTTTTTTCAGGTAGGAAAAGTTGAAAATATCATTTATGAAAAAGGTCTGAATAAGATGACTATATGACATGATTCTGTAGAAAAAAGGATGTGGGAAAGCGTATTTAGGAGAACTTCAAGTATAGTTAGATAAGGGGAGGTAAAAATTCACCCACAAATTTTATGGCATATTTATTATATTGGAGGAGCTTAGTTTTATTAAATAAATGAGTAAAAGAATATGACAATAGGAAAAAATATTGTAAATAATATGAAAATAATGTAATATTTTAATTATGAATAAATATTATAAATTTTAACGCTAAATATTGGCAAGAGAGAAATAAATTCAGGGGGTATATATGTGTGAGGAAGGAATGACAGGTCTAAGCGTTGATGTTGAACTACTCATGGAAACAGCTAATGTATTAAACAGAACAGGAAGAGATTTAGTAAGCTGCTGTAACTCAGATTGTTGTAGTATTATAAATGAATTAGATAGAATAGCTTTAAAATATAGAGACTATAGTAGTGTAACAAGCAGAGTAAGAGATATAAAAGCAGATATAAATGAAATACTTAGGTCATCAAGAGAATTAGAAGAAAGAAATCAAAATCTAGTAACTGGGCTTAAAAATGCAGCAAGAACATATAAAGAAGGAGAACAAGAGGCAAAGGCAGTTATTTCACAAGATAAAATTAATGTAGGAGGAAAAGTAAGAAGTACAATAAGGGATAATATGCATACCCCATCAGGGAATATACGCATTACAGAATTGAATATAAAAAGTGAAGAAGATGCTAAGAAGTATGTAACTGAGTTAGAAGAAAATACTCAAGAGATAGAGATGTACACAACAATTCTAAATAACTATAGAGCATCTGGGCAAGGTGAGCCACAGTGGGTGTTAGATAAATTAGAAGAATTAGGAGCACCTTATGGTATAATTGAAAAGAATGTAACACTGAGTTATGAAGGAGCAATAAATGCTGGAGATATTGCTGATGCACTACTTAAAGAACGATATCAACCAAATTTAATGGAAGCATTAGAAGCTATAGTAAAACAACAATCACTTGAAAACTGGAAAGAAAATATACTTGCTGAGTTAACTGGAGTAGGTAAACAAATATATGATGAAGTAATAACGAATCATCCCGTTTTATTGGCAATTAAGGACCTAAAGGAATGTTCAAAAGAAGCATCATTTGCAATATCAGATTGGGATGCCTATGTAAAAAGTGAGAAAGAAGAATTTATAAACACAGTAGCTTTTCTAAATCAAAAATTTAGATTGATTCCTGGTACAAATAGAATTGAACTTACCCCAGAAGGTAAAATTTATGCAGGAGAAATTATTCAAGCTATTTGTACAGAAATATATCATGATCCAAAAAAGTTTAATGAATTCTTAGGAAGGGCAAAAATTGTAATAGCTGAATCTATAATAACGGGTAGTATCCTCAAGAATAATTCAGTAACAAGTAATATAGATAATATAGATG
>JAEYPM010000044.1 GCA_023410675.1 Bacillota bacterium
CCTTGATAAGATTTGTGGTTTTAAGTACCCTTTTAAAAGAGGTAAGGATAAAATACCGAAATAAAAGCACCAGAAAACTGGTGCTAATGTCTAAACAATTTGCGGACATTTTCAAAAATGGTTGACACTTAAATATTTGAAATATTTTAATTTAATAAACATTACCCCTTACATAAAGGGCGTTTTTTACATTTCTACTTAATGAATTTCTGTAGTCTAATCATATAAAATTTATCGATGGATTTAAGACGTGTTTCCTTCTAATGAATAGCATACAACTATTGTTTTCATAGCTTCACATCTCCCAATTTTTTATTTACTATAGAAAAATTACTTATTGTCCAACTATATTTCTATGTTCTTAAACTATATTTAATAACTGCCCTAGGACATACATCTATGCATCTCCCACAAAGTTACCTCTCATATTTGGTCCCAACAGATTTTTTCAATAACGCTATTGCTTCGTTAGCCCATTCGATATAAGCTTTATATACCTTTTCTCCAAATAGTACAGTTAGTATAAAATATAAGTGATCTGGACTATCATTTTACAGTGCCTTTAGTTGTTTTTCATATTACTTTAGTACTGTCAAGTGTTGATTATATTTTCTTTGAATGTACTAATGTTCTCAATATTTTTTTCTACGTCCAAAAGATTCCCGAAAAATAGCTTTAATAATATTTCATATTTTACGATCTCATTTTCTATTGGTTTTGATAACCATTCTGATAGCTTTTCTCTTCCTACGTTTATAATACTATATTTAATTCTTTCTCGTTTTTGCCCTTTAGTATCTATTTTTCTAGTAATACATCCATCTCTTTCAAGCATATTAAGAGATGGATAGATTTGCCCAAACCCTGTACACCAAAAATATTTTAATGAATTATCTATTTTCCTTTTTATCTCGTAACCAGTCAAATCTTCATGATTTAAAAATCCAAGAATAACATAGATCATTTTATTTTTTTTAGCCATTTTCGCTCTTCTAAACATATTAAATTGATATATTTAATTTATATCAATTTAATATGTTTAGAAGAGTAAATTCAATATAGAAATTCACCTGTTGAATATTCACTTATACTATATAAATTTATTTGAAAGAATCAATATTCAGGTAATAAATAAGTTAGTACTCGATTTACAAATCTCACTTTTCATTCTATAGTTAAATATAATATAATCTTAAATTACTAATGTTTAATACATGAATGTTATATGAAGGAGGAAACAAAATGAATCAATATACTAAAACTGAAAAATATGATAAGGATTTTATTAATAAAAATATGATGGGCCCAAACTCAATGATTGTTCTTGAAGAGCTTTTGCATGATTTCCCGCTAAAGAAAGATATGAGAGTTTTAGATTTAGGCTGTGGAACTGGCCTTAGTTCTATTTTCTTAGCTAAGGAGTATGGTTCACAAATTTTT
Source organism: Bacillota bacterium (assembly GCA_023410675.1). Taxonomy (GTDB): domain Bacteria; phylum Bacillota; class Clostridia; order Lachnospirales; family Cellulosilyticaceae; genus JAEYPM01. The sequence goes on from JAEYPM010000044.1 coordinate 1,441, forward strand.
GCAGTAGATTTGTGGATTTCTGCGACTGATAATTATAATAGATTTCAGGAAATGAAACTGGATGAACAAATTATCCCTATCCATTCAGATGCTCACTCTCTTCCTTTTGCAGATCAATATTTTGATGCCGTGATAAGCGTAGATGCTTATCATTATTTTGGAAATAATGTTGAGTACTTTTCTCAGAAGCTAAGGCCACTACTAAAAGATGATGCTTTGGTTGCTCTTGCTTTTCCAGGTATGAAATATGAAGTGCATAGCAATATACCTGATGAAATGACAAAATATTGGGATAACGAAGCACTTAAGACATGGCACTCAATCAAATGGTGGAAACCTAAATTTGAAAAGACTTTAAAAAACTTGGAAATGAAAGAAATGCAATGTTTTGATAGGGCTTGGAATGACTGGCTTTCCACAGAAAATCCTTATGCTATTGAAGATAGAGAAATGATAGCATTAGATGGTGGGAAGTATATGAACTTAATTTCAATAACAGGTAGAGCCATTTAATTATCTCTAAGATCAAACTAAAAAGATACTTCGCTATTTTTTGAAGTATCTTTTTTATAATACATTTATATGATCCTCAAAATAAAATCTTCTGCTTTTTTTAGATCTTTATCATTTGGGTGTCCCTTTGATAATCTTCCAAAAATATCAAAAATTTTATTATTAGTAAATTCCTTTGCAATAAAATGTCCCTTGCATGCAAAGCTTCCTTTGACTATTGCTCCTTTTGCTTTTAACTTATTAATAAGACTATTGTTATATTGTTTCATCCCCGCACCACTCGTTGAAAATACAAAAACGTTTTTATCTCTTAAATTCAAAAGGTCAACAACATTAGTTAGCTTTGGGGATATACTTTCCATATAGACTCCAGAACCAAATCCTATGAGATCATACTTATCTATATTAATATTACTAGTATTCTTAATATCTTTCATATTGATTAACTCGCAATCCATTTTTTGGGCAAAGAGACGGGCAATTTTTTCAGTGTTATGCTTGTATTGAGAACAATAAATAATCAGAGCTTTCATCCATTATATCTCCCTATTTTGTTTTTATCCTATTATACCATAGTCAGTCTTAAAAAATACCTTGTATCCTCTTTTCTTTATTTGACAAGCTTTTTAGTGTATAATAATAAAAATCTACTGGCAAGGAGGATGCTATGAAAATAGATAGACTAATTGGTATCATCACACTATTATTACAAAATGATAAAATGACAGCCCCAAAACTTGCAGAAAGATTCAATGTATCTAGAAGAACGATAAATAGAGATATTAACGATATTTGTATGGCTGGAATACCTGTTGTAACGACTCAAGGTGTAAATGGTGGTATCTCCATCATGGATAGTTATAAAATTGATAAAGTATTATTTACAGACAAAGATCTTAAGGCTATTTTTACGGGATTATTGTCTTTAAGTAGTATCTCTTTGGACAGAAGATATCAAAATATTGCTGATAAATTAGCTACATCAAATCATCCAACTTATCTTCAAAATAAATTTTTAATCAATTTGTCATCCCATTACAAAAGCACACTTGCTCCTAAAATTGATTTGCTAGAAAAATGTATTGAGGATTGTCTTTGTGTTTCCTTTGTTTATTACAATCAAAAGGGTGAACGTGAAGTTACTATAGATCCCTACCTTATTGTTTTTCAATGGTCAAGCTGGTATGTATTAGGATTTGACCATGCTTCAAGGCAATTTAAACTTTTTAAACTCAATCGCATGTGTCATATCTATAAAACAAATGAGTCATTCATACCACAAGATATTCCTGAAGAAAAGCTATGTTTTGATAACTACTTTTCTGATGAAATACAGGCTATAATAATCTTTGAAACGAGCGAAAAATATCGTCTAATTGATGAATATGGCATAGATAGCTTTGTTGAAACAGAAGATGGTAAACTTCGTTTTTCTTTCCCTTTTACAAATGAAGAATACTTGCTTTCATGGGTGCTTAGTTTTGGTGAAAAAGCAAAACTCCTTGAACCTAATCAGCTTCAAGAAACATTAAAAGTAAAGCTTGAATATGCTCGAAAACAATATTTTAAATGATGACATAGTGTTGTCGTGTTTGCTGTGATATTCTATATATAGAGATGTTTTAATTTATAATAATTTGGAGGGAAAAACAATGATTGAATCAAGATGTGGAATCTTATGTAGTGAATGTACATACAAAGAACAAGTAGGCTGTAAGGGATGTGTTTCTATCGAAAAACCATTTTGGGGCGAAAGCTGCCCTGTAAAATCTTGTGTAGAAGGTAAAGGAAATCATCACTGTGGTCAATGTGCAGACTTTGCATGTAATTTGCTTAATCAATTTGCTTATGATAAAGAGCAAGGGGATGATGGTAAACGTATTGAACAGTGCAAGAAATGGTGTGATAAGTAATGGCTACTTCTATTGACTATATAGAATTTGTCTGTGACCAGATAAAAGACACAGGAGAAGTTCGCTATAAAAAAATGTTTGGTGAATATATGGTGTATGTAAATAATAAACCAATCCTTTTAGTTTGTGATAACACTGTATTTATCAAAATATTAGATGAGGTCAAGGGCATAATGGCTCATTCTGAAGTTGGTTATCCTTACGAAGGAGCAAAAGAACACTATATTTTAGATATTGAAGATGCAAAACTGTGTAAAGATGTCATCGCTATTTTAGAACCCATTACACCTATTCCTAAACCTAGGAAAAAGAAAACAAAGCAATCATCATAAAAAATTACTATGACAAAGGTGATATCATGACACTCCAACAACTTAAGTATGTTATTAAAATCGTTGAATGCAGCTCCATTACTGAAGCCGCTAAACAACTTTTTATTACTCAACCCAGTCTATCTACAGCTGTTAAAGAGATTGAAAAAGAACTAGGAATAGAAATATTTTACCGTACTACAAAAGGAATTTCTTTATCTATTGATGGCATGGAGTTCCTCTCTTATGCACGTCAAATTATAGAGCAAACGGAATTACTTGAGCAAAGGTATATGGGAAAAAAGCCATCCAAGAAACTTTGCAGCATTTCAACCCAGCATTATGCTTTTGCAGTCAATGCTTTTGTGGAAATGCTTTTAGACTTAGATGTTGACGAATATGAATTTACCCTACGTGAAACAAGAACATATGAGATTATTGAAGATGTTAAAAACCTGCGTAGTGAAGTTGGCATTATTTATCTGAGTGACTTTAACGAAAAGGTTATTAGAAAACTACTAAAAGATAACCACTTAATATTCAACCTTCTCTTTGAAGCAGACCCCCATGTATTTATCAGTTTAAATCATCCCCTCGCAAAAAATACATTTGTTACTCTTGAGGATTTAGATAGTTACCCATTTCTTACGTTTGAACAAGGTGAAAACAATTCTTTTTACTTTTCTGAGGAAATTCTGAGCACTGTTTCTAGAAAGAAAACAATCCATGTTAGCGACCGTGCTACTCTATTTAATTTATTAATTGGACTCAATGGATACACAATCTGTTCAGGCGTATTAAGCAGTGATCTTAATGGAGACAATATTATTTCTGTACCGCTAATAACTGATGAAAAAATGCGTATTGGATGGATTGTCCATGAAAAAGCTCATCTTAGTGTGATGGCTCTAGATTATATTGCAAAATTGGAAAATATAATTGACAAATATCAGCTTAATAAAATACCTCTACTTCAATTTAAATAGAGGTATTTAACTTATTGAGCAAAAACGCCGTTTACTGCCTCGTGAATTTTATGTGCAATGTATGGATTATTCATTGTATACAGATGGATCCCCTCAGCACCTTCTGCAAGTAAATTTACTATCTGATCAATAGCATAGGTTATTCCAGCCTCTCTCATGCCTTCTGGATCATTTTCATAGCGATCCATAATGATTAGAAGCTTCTTTGGAAGTGTTGCTCCGCAAAGCGTTACCATACGCTTAATCTGATTTTTATTGACAACAGGCATAATCCCTGCTTGGATTGGCACATGAATCCCTGCCGCACTAGCTTTATCTAAGAATGAATAAAAATAGTTGTTATCAAAAAATAATTGTGTTATTAATTGGTTCACGCCAGCTTCTACTTTAATTTTTAGATTTTCAATATCTTTTTTGATTGAATCACATTCTATATGCCCTTCTGGATAGCACGCTGCAGCTATATTAAAATCTCCATTTTCTCTTATAAATGATATTAAGTCCCTGGCATACTTAAAATCTTTTTTTGGCTCGTAGTCGGGGCTTATATCTCCCCTAAGTGCAAGTATATTATCTATCCCTGCTTCTTTAAAATTTCCTAACATTTTAAGCACTTCTTCTTTATTAAGATTGATGCATGGAAGGTGGGCAACACTTTCAATATTGTAGATGTTCTTTATATCTGATGCAATTTTAAATGTTTGAGCATTATTCCCTGCTCCTCCTGCCCCATAGGTTACACTAATAAAATCAGGATTAAGCCCTGCTAGCTGTTTCACTGTATCATAAACTGTATTTATGGAATCTGTTCGTTTAGGAGGAAATATTTCAAAGGACAAGACCTTTTTTGTTTTGAACAATTCACATGTCTTCATAGGATTACCTCTCTTACTATTTCTTTATGCTCCAATGCTATCACAAAATGAATCTATAGGGTAATATGCATTATATATTATTATCCATAGTTTATACCTATGTCTTTAAGCAACTAATATGATGATCCGATATTTTTTATTAAAATATGTCGAGCATTCAGAATATAAGTCTAGTACAATATAAAATATGAAAGGAGGATATAATGTTAAAAAAGTTAAATCAAGTTATTGACTACATTGAAGAGCATTTAACTGATAATCTATCTCTAGAATTAATAGCTCAATATGCTGGAGTTTCAGATTATCACTTTAGAAAAATATTTTTTTATCTCTCAGGTCTTACGCTTAATGAATATATTAAAAACAGAAGACTTTCAGAAGCAAATAAAGACTTATTATCTGGAGATAAAGTGACGGAGGTTGCTTTTAAATATGGCTATCAGTCAGTAGATGGCTTTACAAGGGCATTTAAGAAATGGAGTGGCATTTTACCCTCAGATGTAATGAAAAAAGGTATAAACAAATCATTTCCTAAGCTTTCATTTATAATTACTGTTAAAGGAGGAATTTCTATGGAATTTAGAATTGAAGATAAACCAGCATTTAATTTAGTTGGTGTTAGTAAACGTGTAGCTATACAGTTTGAAGGAGTGAATAATGAAATTGTTAAGCTTGCACAAAGCATAACTGATGAGCAAAGAAAAGAAATGCATGCTCTTCAAAATATTGAGCCTTATGAAATTATTAATGCTTCTTATGATGCTGATGCTAATTTTTTTAAAGAAGAAGGCTACTTAACTCATTTAATAGGTGTTTTAACAACTCATAATGATGTAAGTGATCAATTAGATTTAATTCCAATCAGTGCCTGCACCTGGGCAGTTTTCCCCAATGAAGGACCATTCCCTTCTACTTTGCAACAGACCATGGCAAGGATATATTCAGAATGGCTTCCTTCTTCCGACTATGAACTCATCAATGCACCAAATTTTTCTTTCACTAAGATGGATTTTCCAAAAAAAGGCTATGCTTATAGTGAAATTTGGATTCCTGTTAGAAAACACAAAAGTGAATAGCTATAAATTGTGTTTAGTGTTATCTCTAATATAAATTATGTTTATGGTTATACTATATATAGAATTCACATTCTAATTATTTCTCATACTATGTGAATTCATTAATGCAAAGCTCTTAAATTAACAAGAACTAAATTTGGAGGCATAACATGAAACATAATCCCGATGATAGAAGTGATAATGTAGAAAATATTCAACATACCATCGATAGAACCATTGAAAATATTAATTTAACTGAAGAGGCCATCTCAAAAGCAAGTGGTCTTAAAATGAAAAGTGAGTTAGAACAAAAAAATGAGCGAAGAGAAAAAGCTCTTGAAAGTATGAGAAAAGAAATTAAAGAAGAAGCTGCTTATCAGGAACTTCAAGAATAGTTTGGATTTGATGAATAACTTATCATCTAAATTCTTCTCTAAAAGTAATCCCTCTAAAATTGCTTATTTTAGAGGGATTACTCTATAATCATACTGTCACTTTATTCTTGTTTTTCTCTAGCCTTCTTAAGTAAATATCTTTTCTTATATTTTATGCTTGCATAAGTCCCTATTTTCTTTATGATTGAATAATTAACTGCTCCTCCTACAACCCCTACGACTGGAATACCTTGGAGAAATTTCCCCACTAACATGGCCTCTGATAATACTTTTGAAGTCTCCTCCATTTGTACTTTTAAGTCTATTTCAGTTGTCATCTTTTGATCTATTTGACTTGCTAAGATATTTAGCTCTTTATTAAGCGTTTTTTGTTGTTCTCCTTGTGTCATAGCTCCACAAATCAGATAAAGAATATAAGCTTTTTCTTCATCACTTTTATAATCATAGCCATAACTAAGAGCTACTTCATAAATAGTCCTCATAATGACTGCTATAAAAAGTGGAATATCTGGCAATCCTATACCAAGAAGGCCTAAAACTCCTCCTTCTAGAACCGTCAGGGAGGTATTGATCATTTTTGCTGAGTCTGCTTGTTTATCTAGTCTTTTAATATACTTTTTACTTAATCTCTTATCAATGGCATAGTTATATAAATCATGCTCTAGCTGAATTTGATCCTTTTTATAGGTTCTTTCAATATAACGATCTCCTTTTTCAAAGACTAAATAAAAAGCCTTTAAAAAAGCACTTTCTAGAGTGAATTTTAGTTTGTTGGGTATTGCCTCTTGAACTTTATTTATTATAGGATCTATTGTTGATTTAAGGAGCTTATTTTGTTTTTTACTTATAATTTTTTCTTCTTTTTTATTTAATCGTTTAAATTGCTTATTTAATTCTTGATCCATATTTCGCCCCTTCTTATTATATTCTTCTTTTAATCCATGTGCTTAGTAGTACACTAATTATATTATACCTCGATAATAAACCTTCTACTACTTATTCTTTTAGCTCTCTATAGTATTCACATTTTCAACTTTTAGTCATTCTTTGTAAACTCATTCAATTGTAAATATTCCACATATGGTTTAATGGTCCACTTCCTTGCCCTAAATCAAGCATTGCTTTTAGTGCTCCTGATATATATTCCTTTGCTAATTGGATAGATGTTTCCATATCCATACCCTTAGCAAGACCTGAAACAATTGCACTAGATAAAGTACAACCTGTTCCATGCGTGTTTTCATTGTTTATTCTTTCCCCCACAAACCATCTATAAGTATTATTTGAATAGAATAGATCATTTGCATCATTTATGTTATGTCCACCTTTACATAGCACTGCACAGTTATACGCACTGCTAATAATCTGAGCCGCATTAATCATATCTGCTTCATTTTGAATAGATATTCCTGATAAGACACTAGCTTCCGGAATATTAGGTGTTAACAAAACTGCCTGGCGAAACAAAAAAGTTTTTAGGGCCTCTATTGCCTCTTCCTGAATCAATCTTGATCCACTTGTGGAAACCATCACCGGATCTACAACAATATTTTTCGCATGGTAAAATTTTAGTTTTTCTGATATGATTTTGATTAGTTCAACTGAAGAAACCATACCAATCTTAACTGCATCTGGATAAATATCAGCAAAAATACTATCTAATTGCTTTCCTAAAAATTCTGAGGTAACTTCCATAATACCTGTGACGCCAGTAGTATTCTGTGCTGTCAGTGCCGTGATAGCACTCATAGCATACACCCCATGTGCTGTCATCGTTTTAATATCTGCTTGAATGCCTGCTCCTCCGCTACAATCACTTCCTGCAATTGTTAATGCTGTTTTCATATTTTTCCCTCTTTCTTTGCACATTAACCATGTGGTCTTTCCTGCACCATTTTTTCTGTTAATTTTTTTAAGCTTTCTGTAGCCTTAATAATATCAGGCTGAGCAAAAATTGCACTAATAACAGCTATCCCACATAGTCCAAGTCTTGATAATTCCATTACATTTCCCTCATGAATGCCCCCAATTGCCACAACAGGTATCTTTACACTTTGGCATATTTCTTTTAAGGTTTCATGACTTACATCATCTGCATCAGTCTTTGATCCAGTGTAAAATACTGCTCCAACGCCTAAATAACTGGCTCCTTGTTTTTCTGCTAAGATTGCCTGGTCAACTGTCTGCACAGATACCCCAAGAATCTTATCTTGACCTATAAGATTACGTACATGACCTGCTTCCATATCCCTTTGGCCTACATGAACCCCATCTGCATCTGCTGCTATAGCTATATCTATATTGTCATTAATAACAAACGGTACATGATATTTTTGGCATAGTGCTTTTATCTCTTTTGCTTCCTTAAGAAATTGTTCTATCTCTAATGCTTTTTCTCTAAGTTGTACAAAGGTTACACCACCTATTAGTGCTTTTTCTACTGCATCAGTTAATGTCTCCCCTTTTAGCCACGTTCTATCAGTAACAGCATATAGCAGCAAATCTTTTTTATCGCACTTCATATTTTGCTCCTTTTTCAAATGTTTCTCCATCCATTTTGTAAATGGCATCAATAATCCTATTTCGATATGTCGCATTTCCATCAACCGGCCTCATATTACGCCATCCAATTTCACCTGCAAGTCCCATACCGCACACAGCAACAGCTACTGCTTCTAGCTCACAAGTTGGGTTTGCTATAAGAAAAGCCACAATCATTGCAGAAAGTTGACACCCCGTACCAGTGATTTCACCCATTTCACTTCTTCCATTTCTAATAATATAGCACTTCTTCCCATCAGTCACAAGGTCAATGGCTCCGGTTACTGCTATAATACATCCTCTGTTTTTAGAAAATTCCTTTACAAATGTTACTGCATCATCAAGAGAATCCTCCGTAACAATGTCAGCTATATTAGCATCAACACCTTGAGTACTTCCACTTCCAAATGCTAATGTCTTAATCTCAGAAATATTTCCTCTGATTACATCTAACTTAATTTCTTTCATTAACCTAGTTGCAACATCTGTACGCAGTTTACTTCCCCCCGCTCCGACTGGGTCAAGCAAAACTTTATGTCCTAACTCATTTGCCTTTTTCCCTGCTAGAAACATTGAGGGTATAGTATTTTTGTTTAACGTTCCTATATTAATATTAAGCCCATCACATAAAGCTGTAATTTCTTCTACTTCATCTATATCATCTGACATAATAGGGCTTCCTCCACATGCAAGAAGCACATTGGCAACATCATTTACTGTTACATAATTTGTGATATTATGCACCAGTGGCTTTTTCTTACGCACATTTTCTATACATTCTTTTAACATAATTACTCCTTTCATAAATACAAGCCAAAATAAGTTAATAAAAAAGCATATATACCACTAGAAGTATATATGCTTTATTTTCGCTAGATATATCCCTACGTTGGCATTACCCAAATCAGGTTACGGGTCTAAGCACACAGCTTACTCTCAGCCTGCTTATTACAAGCTCCCCCTTTGTATTTACTTGAGATTATATCATAACCGATCAAACTATCAAACATAAATTGTTCTTCACATACCCTTTTTAAAACTTTTTCGTCTTATGATCTTAACATTTGGCGTTAAATGTGCCCTTCATTTTCATATATGATAATCTAAATAAATATTTGTTCTATAAATAATTTGTTATTCATATTTTTTATATAATTTACTGCTATATTCAATATGTAACCAATTATCTATATTATATAATTTTATTCATATCGTTTTTTGTTTTATTTTTACAACAATACCTACTTCTCATTTGACTATTGATAATTTAATATATTATTGATAAAATTATTGTAATATGTGGTTATTATTCAAGATATTATCTTTAAAAAATTACCAATCATACTAAACAAGGGAGGGTTTTGCATGTTTCAATTGCAAACAGTAAATGAGTTAGCTTGTATGGCCCAAGGACAAAATGTTCTTTATAGTAAAAAAGGATCCATGGTTGCATACCAAGGTCAATTTAAGTTCGAAAAACTTTTAATCGGTCCTGGAGGAAATCTAGCTTCTGCAGTTATAGGCCATGTTGCTAGAAGGTTTACTGGTGAAAATATGGAGCTTATGAAGGTAACAGGACAAGGAATGTTATATATGGCAGAACTTGCTAAACATGTCACTGTTATAACCTTGCAACCTGGCGATAGCATTGGTGTTGAAAGTGAAAATCTATTAGCTTTCACAGAGAGCTGTGACTATGGTGTAAGATTTATTGGTGTTGGTGTTATCTCACAAAAAGGACTTTTTACTTCTAGCGTAAAAGCTAAAGGTCCTGGTGCACAGGTAGCTATATTAACAGATGGTAATCCACTAGTTTTAAAAAGTCCATGTGTTGTTGACCCTGATGCTGTTGTATGCTGGACTGGTCCCGATCCTTCCTTTAAATTAGATTTAAATTGGAAAACCATTATCGGTCAAACTTCTGGCGAATCCTATATGTTAGAATTTAAGAATCCTGGACAAACTGTCATAGTACAACCATCTGAAAGAAAATCTGGGGTAAAAATTGGTATTGATGACAGAGATTATACACCAGATACACAAGGAAGTGCTTACCAAAACACACAACAAAACATGTCTAATATGTTCCAGAATTTTACTGGTGGCGGAAGCCCTATGGGTGGCGGTATGCAACAAGGCGGCGGTTTAGGTGGCCTTCTTGGCGGAATTCTAAACGGAAGATAGTTATAAAATTTACCAGTATATTAATAGGAGGCAATTTCATGAGTATATTACAAAAAGATCAAAAACTTAATCTTTCTAGCTCCATTCCGAACTTATCCAAACTTTTAGTTGGACTAGGATGGACAGTAAGTACTGAAGGAGAATCTTTTGACCTTGACGCTAGTGCGTTTATGCTAACTACAAACAATGCTATTAGGGATAAGAAAGATTTTGTTTATTATAATAACTTAGAAGATCCATCAGGCATATTAAAACATAGTGGAGATAATATTCAAGGTGGCACAGGAGACTGTGAGCAGATTTTAGTTGACCTTACAAAAATGCCAGCTGAACTTGGTCATATTACCTTTGTTGTGACCATATATGATGCCTATAATCGTCAACAAACTTTTGGAAAAGTATCAAATGCATATATAAGGATATGTGATGCAAACACTAACAATGAAATTGCAAGATACAATTTAGGACAAGAATTCTTTAATGCTACCTCTATTGTTTTTGGTGATGTGGCAAAAATTAACAATGAGTGGTTTTTTGATGCAGTAGGTGTAGCTTTCTCTGGAGGACTAGAATCTATTGCAGGTGACTTTGATATTAATGTAGTCAAAAGTGCTCAATAAGCCGCAGAAAGGATGATTTATTCATGGATTTAGGTATAACCAATAAGGTTTCTCCAGGTTTATCTTTAAATACGTTAGATCAACAAGGTACAGGTGGGCAACCTCAAGTGCAACCTGTGCAACAGCCTCAAGCACATCAGTATGGTCAGCCTATGCAACAACCTCAAGGGCAACAATATGGTCAGCCTATGCAGCAACCTCAGGGGCAACAATTTGACCAATCTATGCAACAACCTCAAGGGCAACAGTTTGGCCAGCCTATGCAACAACCTCAAGGGCAACAGTTTGGTCAGCCTATGCAGCAGCCTCAAGCACAACAGTTTGGTCAGCCTGCCCCTACTATGCAAAGACCAGCTTCAAATGCTGTAAGCCTTCAAAAAGGTCAAAAAGTCAGCCTATCTAAAATGAATGGTGCACTAGATCAAGTTCTTGTTGGCTTGGGATGGGATGTGTCTCCAAATCCTATACCTCATGATCTAGATGTAGAAGTATTTATGCTTAATGCAACTGACAAGGTAGTAGGCACTGACTGGTTTGTATTTTACAATCAACTTGTAAGTCCAGATGGAAGCGTTAGACACTCTGGAGATAATAAAACTGGAAATGCCGAGGGTGATGATGAAACCATCCATGTTTCTCTATCAAAGGTTTCTCCTCAAGTAAGCAAACTTGTATTTGTTGTTACCATTAATGATGCAGCTCAAAAAGGTCACAACTTTAGCCAAGTACGTAATGCCTATATTCGTATCGTAGATATGGCTAACAATTCGGAGCTTGTACGATTTAATTTAACTGACTATTATCCAAATGTAATCTCTATGATGGTTGGTGAAATATATAGGCACAATAATGAATGGAAATTTAATCCTATTGGTGATGGAACATCTGATGATTTGATGGGTCTATGCCAAAGATATGGTGTAAATGTACAATAAGTAAATATGCAATAATGTGTAAAAAATAATAAGTGCTTCAACAGATGCGTCTAAAAAAAGGCACTATGCTGATAAATCAGATAGCATCTCATCGAAGCACTTTTTTAATTTGCATGGTTCTTTCATGTTTTGTTAAAAAAGATTATTTATTAACCTATAAATGGGGAGGTTAATATAAAACACTTAAATACGATAATCATCCTTTATAGAATCTAGCAAACCAAATTCCAGTAAAATTGCCTCTAACCGTTCATGTGACATTGGTTTAGGAATTGTAAAATGAGTGTTCTCATCAATCGCTTTTGCTAGCTGACGGTATTCATCCGCCTGCTTAGAGCTAGCATTATACTCAATAACAGTTTTTCGGTTGATTTCAGCACGCTGTACTACATTGTCGCGAGGAACAAAATGAATCAGCTGTGTTCCTAATTCAGCACAAAAAGCTCGAAGAAGGTCAATCTCACGATCAACATTACGGCTGTTACAGATAATACCGCCAAGTCTGACACCACCCTTTTTAGCAAACTTTGCTACACCTTTTGCAATATTGTTTGCAGCATACAATGCCATCATCTCACCACTTGCCACTATATAAATTTCTTTAGCTTTTCCTTCTCTAATCGGCATAGCAAAACCACCACAAACAACGTCTCCAAGAACATCATAAAATACATAATCAAGATCCTCCGTATAGGCCCCAAGTTGTTCTAATAAACCTATCGAAGTAATAATTCCACGTCCAGCACATCCAACACCAGGTTCTGGACCTCCTGATTCTACGCACTTGATCCCACCAAAGCCGGTACGCAGAATACTGTTTAGTTCCACATCTTCTCCTGTGTCACGTAGCGTATCTAGAACGGTGCGTTGTGCAAGCACGCCTAACAAAAGTCTTGTGGAATCAGCCTTTGGGTCACACCCTACCACCATAACCTTTTTCCCACTTTCTGCAAGTGCTGAAGTCAGGTTTTGTGTGGTCGTTGATTTCCCAATACCACCCTTTCCATAAATTGCAATTTGTCTAATTTCTTTACTCATAGCTTTATCCTCCAAAATCTATATATTATACTCTGGCTGCGGCAATTCACTTGCCAACTTCAATTTTTCTAAAATCTTCTTGCGAATGGAAAGAAATTCACTACCTCCACGATGACGCGGATGAGGAAGATTGATCTTCATAATCTCACTAATCTTTCCAGGACGTGGTGTCATAATGACAATGCGATCTGAAAGATAAATCGCTTCATCCACGTCATGAGTGACCAATATCATTGTTGTTTTATTCTCTTTACGTAGCTCAAGCAATTTATCCTGAATATCAGCACGGGTAAATGAATCCAGTGCACCCATGGGTTCATCAAGAAGAAGTACTTTAGGATTATTAATTAGTGCTCTAGCAATCGCAACACGCTGTGCCATACCACCACTTATCTGATGCGGATAGGATTTTTCAAATCCCTTAAGTCCAATGAGATCTAAATAATGTGCCACAAGGTCTTTATCTTCTTTATAAACACCACGAGCTTTAAGCCCTGTAGCAATATTTTTTTCAACAGTTAGCCATTGAAAAAGCCCTCCATGCTGGAAAACATAACCTCGCTGCGGATTTGGTTCTATAATTTGCTCTCCGTTAAGAATAAGTGATCCTGTTTCTGGTTTTTCAAGACCTGCAACCAGCCTAAGTAGCGTTGTCTTTCCGCAACCAGAAGATCCTATGATAGAGAGAAATTCTCCACGAAAGACAGATAAGTTGATATCTTGAAGGGCTTCAACATGATTATCCGTATCGTCATAATAAGTATGACACACATTTTCTATATCCAAAATAATATCACTGATTACAGATAAGTCCTTACTCATTCTTTGATCCATCCTTTCTGCCAGCGAAGCATATGTGCCTGTACTAGCCCAATAATTTTCGTAATTAGACTAAAGAGTATCGCCATAATGAAAATAGAAGCAAATACCTTATAATAGGCTGACCACACTTTACTTAAGTTTATGTAGTAGCCTAACCCACCAGGCTGACCCATCATCTCTGCCATTACTAGCGTTGTAAAAGCCAATCCGTTAGCATTTGAAATACCTGTAAAAATATGAGGCATGGCTTGGGGGACTGCAACATGAAATACTAAGTATGACGTTTTTGCCCCTAGTGTACGAGCAACTTCAAACTGAGATTTAGGTGTGGATTGTATCCCCTGTGCGGTAAGTCCTGCAATGGAAAACCAAGCACATATCACTATAAGAAAAACAGCTGCTGAAAACGGAGATGGAAAAAGCGTTAATGCAAAGGGCATCCATGCTACCGCAGGAATGATACTCGTCATTTTTAATATAGGAAATACCCAGTAATATACCTTTGGAAACCACCCAATTAAAATTCCTGTAATGATGCCAAATACAACGCCAAGTGTAAATCCAGCCACATACAACCTTAATGAATAAAGCATATTATCAAAGATAAAGGCTCCTTCCATAAGAAAAGGTTCAAGAATTTTTGCTGGTCCCGGAAAGAAGGGTTGTGGCAGTAATAGAAGTTTTGTCCCCAATATATCCCAGATAGCAAGAGCTAGGCCTATAGCAAAACGGAAAGGGCCCCGACTAGAAAACTTTGTTTTGCGTACAGGATCAAAATATGAAAATATGCCGATCCCTGCATAAAGTAAAACAAGCACGCCAAGAAGTAATCGGTAAAGCGAATTGAACGTAAATGGTACGCCCATAATGACATATGTCTTTATTTCGACATCCGCTATTTGCTTTACTATTAAATTGGCTGCGATGGCTATAGAGAACCCAATCAACGTTAGAACAAAATAAATGCCCCATTCTTTATTTGAAACAATTTTTAGTCCTTTATGACGTTGCTTTACTTTCGATACAGGGAGTGCAGCGAACCGTAATTTTATTAAATCGATCATAGTAGAATGCCTCCTGTAAGTTTATATTTGTATTTATTGCCCGGATCAACTATTTCACCGGGCAAGATAGCTTTAGCTAAGCTTATAAACCTTGATTAATATCAACCTCGGTAAAAGCACCTTTTGTAAACGTCTCTGGATCTGTCTTTAAATAGCCAATTTGATGGAGTTGCTCTGCGAAATAGAGAACATTGTCATGTGCTTGTGTTTTATTCTCTTCCCTGTCACTAGCCGTAGGATACTTGTAACTCTTGATAAGCTCAAGGGCTAGTTCTTTATCTTCAATCTGAGCATATTTACCCTTAATAATAATATCAACAGTTTCTTCTGGGTTTTCTGCAATCCAGTTTTGAGCTGATCTGTAGGCACGTAGTAATGCCGCAACCTTTTCAGGGCTTTCATTAAGTAATTTTTCTGAAGCATATAGGAAGCAGCAATATTTTCCTGCAAATGGATCATCTGTGGAAATATCAAGAATCGTACGATAATTTCCTGTTTTAACTTGAACAGAACCAAATGGATCCCACAGAGCTGCCACATCTACATCACCCTTATTTAGAGCTTCAACTGCTAAATTCCCATCTGAAAAAGGAAGGAAGGTTACTTCTCCATCTTCTTGCTTAGCAGAAATTCCGTTTTTTTCTAACCATACTGATGCCACTTGATGAGGCGTTCCACCAATTTCATCAACACTAATATTTTTCCCTTTCAGATCTTGAACACCTTGAATTTTTGAATCTTTAGGAACAATAAGCTTAATACATCCAAAGTGAAGACCATCTACCACTTTTACCTTTACACCATTTTCAATAGAAGGAAAGAATTGAAAGTCTCCATTAACAATTGGGATGGTGCCATTGTTAAGACCAATTTTACGTGTTTCAGTATCTGCAGAAATTAGGTTAACATCAAAACCTTGCTCCTTGAAAAAACCCTTTTCATAAGCAATATATATAGGAGCACCACAAAGTGAACCATCTTTACCTAGAATATCTATTTTCCCATATTTATATTCTGATGTCGCTGCAGCCGTTGTATTGTTTGCCTTTGTTTCTTCAACTTTTGGCTTTGAACAGCCAGATATTGAACTTGTAGCAATAGAAAGTATTGCTACTATACCCACTAACTTTTTTATTTTTATCATGATAAGATACACTCCTTTTCAAAATTAGGCATACGCCTTTTCAACTACCTTTACAAATGCCTTTTCAAATGCCTGTTCTAAATCAGCTATTAAGTCATCTGGATCTTCGAGGCCTGCTGATATACGAATGAGGTTTTCAGGAATATCGGCAATTATTTTCTCATCTGGCTCTAGTTCACTATGGGTAGTCTGAGGTGAGTTGACAATCAAACTTCTGGCATCACCAATATTAACATGGTATTTAAAAAGTTCTATTGCATCGAGGAAAGCCTCCCTTTGTTCATGCGTACCCTTAAATCCAAAGGATAAAATTCCACCTGATCCTTTTGGAAAATCTCGTTTAGCCAGTTCGTGATAAGGGCTTTCCTTAAGATCAGCATATCTAACCCATTCCACATATTTATGGTTATTTAAGTATTGTGCCAAAGTCCTAGCATTACTTACTTGTTTTGCCACCCGCTCAGAAATCGTTTCTAGCCCAATTAAAACAAGATAAGCATCAAATGGAGATAATGCAGCTCCAAAATAGTTCAGATAATTAAAGCGTACTCTACCTGTGAATGGGAATTCTGGAAATACCTCAACATAACTGCGATTATTATCATTAATATCACGTAAAGTATAGTGTTTTTCTGAAAACTGAGGAAATTTGTCACTCTGCCAATTAAATTTTCCACTCTCTAATATTAATCCAGCAATGACATTCCCATGTCCTGTGAGTCCTTTGGTTGCAGAATATACTACAATATCAGCTCCATGTGCAATTGGGTTATATAAATATGGTGTTGCAACCGTATTGTCTACGATCAAAGGTATACCATGTGCATGAGCCACTTTTGCTATCACATCAATATCTAAAAGGACACCACTAGGATTACTAATGCTTTCAACATAAATTGCCTTTGTATCAGGCTTAATTTTTTCTGCTAGTTTTTCAGGATTTTCAATATTTTTAGCATAATCAAAGGTAATACCGAACTTAGGATAAACTTTTTTAAAGCTGTCTGCACTACCTCCATAGAGATAAGGAGAGGTCAAAATGCGTCCTCCGCCTTCAGCAACATTAAGTAACGTATAGCTAATGGCTGCCATACCTGATGCTACTGCTAGTGCACCAGTTGCACCATCAAGTGCTGCTACTCGTTGTTCTAGTACAGCAACAGTCGGATTTCCAACACGAGTATACAGATTTCCAAGCTCACGTAAACTAAATAATGCCTTTGCATGCTCTACATCGCGAAAATCAAATGAAGTAGTTTGATAAATGGGAGGTGATACTGCATAATTATGCTCCTTTGGATCATAGCCTGCTCTTAACTTTTTAGTATCAAATCCGTACTCAGTTTTGTTTGAATTACTTGACATATTATTTTTCCTCCTAAAATTTTAATATACTGATATGGGTACATCTCTGGCATATCACAGTCGCTACACATGTCACAGTCACTACACATATCAAACCACCTCCCTAAAATATACAGCTTTATTTAATCGAGTAATACTCGCTAGCTGGTCTTATCAACCATGAGAAAATGTATTTTCCAATTTTACAGGGCGAATATATAACTGATTGGAGACATCCTTACCCCCAGGAATTCCAGCAGCGTCTGCCCTACAACGCTGACAATGGCGAAATACACTGATATAGGCTTCTGCCTCTGATCTAACCTTACTGATTAAATCGCACCCAGGTGCACTGCACCAACTTAGGTTGTGCTGGGGGATGAGCGGAATAATGTTATAGATTTTAGCCCCATGTAATGCAACAGTCCTAGCCACTTCTGCTACATGACCTGCATTGATTTCTGGAATTAATACTGTATTTACTTTTATGGTTGTTCCTGCCTTAGAAACCTTCTTAATTCCAGCAAGCTGGTTTTGAATAAGAATTTCTGCCCCTTTAATTCCTTCATAGCGTTTGTTTTGATAGATGATGCCATCACATATCTGAGACTGTATTGCTGGATCAACAGCATTTACGGTGACTGTCAGACTGTCAATTCCTACATCAATAATTTCATCAGCATATTCTGGAAGCAAAAGTCCATTCGTGCTCATACATTTAATAATATGAGGAAATTCCTGTTTAATCAGGCGAAAGGTTTTTAGAGCATAAGGTGTTGCTAGAGTATCACCTGGTCCAGCAACCCCTACTACAGTAATGTCTGGGCAAAGAACAATAGCTTTTCTCACTACCTCTACAGCTTCTTCTGGCGATATGATTTCACTTGCAACGCCCGGGCGATTATCTATATCATTGATATCACGCTTACAAAAATTGCAAAGAATATTGCATCCAGGTGATACAGGTAAATGAACGCGTCCCTTATTGCTTTTTGCACCTAATGCAAAACAGGGATGATTTTTTGTTAGGTCTTCGTATGGTAATATCATAAAATACACCTTCTTTAACTAATATCTTCAAGCAAATGGCTACTAATTATCTGAGCAAGGATTTCTTCTACCACACCTGCTGCTTCAAATACTCTTTTGCCCTTTGCTAACATAACTGCTGCCGCAGCTTCTCCTATTTTTATAGTAAATATTGCATCACAATCGTTAAGTGCGTTAATCAGATGATCAAATCCACCTTCACAATGTCCCTGACACTTGGCAACTGTTTTACGTGTCTCTACAAAAAGTGCCTCTGTATCCACATCATAAATCTGCCAATACCTAGCTGAACCAAAGTGCTGATCAATGACTGTTCCATCAATGCTAGCAAATCCAATACGGTAACTCATACAGTCACCTCCCTTACGCATAAGTGGAAAGAACTAAATGATAGATATCCTCTATAACCCTAAGACCTCCAGTAAATCCTACATAATTAGTTGTCATGACCAATCGATAAGGAGAAGGTATCGCAGCTGAAAGAAAATCATAATCTTTTTCCTTTGCAAGTTCCTTATCCCATCCTGAACCGATGATAATACCCCTTCCGTTATGACTAACACCTCTTAGAATTTCCTGAGCCTTTCCTGCATCTGGCTCAAAATAAACTGGTATTTCTCGTTTATCACTAGCACTTTTTAAATCTGCTTGTATAGCATCTTGAAATTTCTCAGGTGTAGCATCTGTAATGAATTGTTCCTTTGGTACAATACCAACCTCATGAAGTAAGAATTTAGATAAGCCAACAACGTATCCTGCATCGTGAAAAATATGAGCATGATTTGGGAGACCATAGCGAAACTCCAAAAGGAAGGTGGCTAGGTTATCAATTTCCTCATAATAAGCCTCTGACTCATGTTTGATAAACCTCTTTGCTTTTTCTTTATCAATTTCAGCTCCTTGACTAATGGCAAATTCCAAAACTTGATTAAGAAATGCCTCCGTTGCATTCGCACCAATAGGAATATGATGAAACCAAGTATATTCCTGCCCATACTTTGACTTAAGATGATCAGCAATCGGTTTGCCGTACCATGGGGAAACTAAAATATTAAACCCTGCTGTTGGTATACCCTGCCACTCTTTTACTCCCCCTGATTCTGGCCCAAACAAAATATTAGCTTTTAACCCAATGCCAGCAAGCAGCTTCTTATATTCAGCTAGGTTGCCTTTCCAAAATGGATCTTGATAAGGGATAGATGCTATAAGATTTACTGTGTTTTTCTCTGACTTTGGTTTATTCTCATCTTCAAATAGAGTGACATACTGATCAATAATAGCATTGACTACAAGGCTGTGTGCTTCAAAGTTACTTGCCTTAAACCCTGCAGTTTCTACTGATACAATAGGCTTTCCTTCACTTACAAATTCTGAAACCACACTATCTACATCATCTCCAACAATACCAGCAGTACAGCCCGTTAAAACAACCTGCAAATCTGTATCTAATACCTTATAAGTGTTTTTTATTAACTCACGTAACCTATTAACACCACCAAATACTACTTCCTTTTCTGAAAAATTTGTACATGGTGATGTGGGACCTCCCGCATATCCAGTTGAGCGTTCAAAGAATCCTGCAATCATCTCCCCACATCCAGGCCCTGAATGAAGGATAGGTACAGCTCGTGGAATTGCTACTACAGTTTGCAGTGCACCTATCGCACAAGTATAACGTTCTTGTTCAATCATTCCTGATTTACTCATTTACCAGCACCTCCTCTTAAAAAATAATGAGACTCTTGCTCAAACCACCATTTCGTGTATGGATTAACTGCATGTTTTTCTAAGTTTTTTACGAATTCATCATTTTCAATTACTTCCAAAAGGCGTTCTCCATAATTAACTAACCCTTCATATCCCATTGAGTAGTGCTCATCACCAATTAATAGAGCTGGGATACCCAGTTTAGCACCCCAGAGTGTCATCCCTCCATGGCGTGCCAAAAGTACATCTGGACGAATACGGTTTAAGGCGTTAACAAGCTCAAACTCTTGCTTATTACAAACATTGAAGTTCGGAACATTTCCATAATCCGATACACGCTGTGCTAGCTGATCATTTTCATCACGACCACTGTCATAAACGGGATCGTGATGGAAAATTGCAGCTCCCGCAGCTTTTAGTCCAAGCTCTCCTAGCACATCGAGTAATGCATGCCCATGTGCTGCCCCTGCTGTAACATAGGCTGTTTTGCCACCTAACTTTTTACGTAAAGCTTCTATTTGTGGCAGATACTTTTCTTTTTTCTCAGCAATAATTTTTTCTGCGATTTCTTCTTTTCCAAGAACTTTTCCTAATGCTCTAAACCACCTATCTGTTTGTGCAATGCCATAAGGTGGTGCAGCTGGAATTTCAGGAACGCCAAAGTCCTGTTCAAGCACAGCTCCTAGATAGCTTCCTAGTGTGGAACATGCCTGCACAGTTGCAGCAGCTTCGCTGGCATATCTTAGTCCATTAACTGTTGAATAAGGTGTAATATAATTTGGTTTTGCTCCAAATGGTGCGAACCACTCTGAAAAGACATCACTTCCCCAGAAGTTGATCACATTAATCATATCATCGCGTCTCTTTCTTGGCTTCTCAATCAATTTACGAGCAATGGCATGATAAGCTGCATCAAACCCACTGGTCCAGACCCTAGAACGAAAACCTTCACAAAAAACAGCTACAACAGGAACCCCTAACTCCTCTTCAACTTCATTACAGACACTTTCCACATCATCTCCTATAATTCCTGCTGCACAGGTAGTTAATACAAAAATTGCATTCGCATGCGTGCGTTCATATACCTCATGAATCGTATTTGTTAATTTTTGATTCCCTCCGTAAACAGTCTCCTTTTCCTTCAAGTTGGTAGAAAAGATATGACGTGGCGTAGGATTTTTAACCTCACGCAAAGGAGAATTCACACGGTAAGTAAAAGCAAATTCATGAAGGCAAGAAGCACAGCCCACTGGCCCATGGCTGATTACTGCAGCATCCTGTATTAAGACAGCCATACATGCCGCCTTTGAAGTAGCACATCCAAGGCATTGGCTAAATGAGCGTTCTTTATCTTTTAAGCCACATTTGCTGGCTTCTACCAGCTCTTCTGCATCTCCTTGATAACCCGTAATTGAATTAATCCTAATTTCTCTTATTTGGACTTCCGGAAGGGTCAAATTGATTTTAGACATTTCTTATCACTCCATTCACTCAAAATAATATTAGTTAAACATATATGCAAACTATGTTTTATGGGTCTTTAATGCCCCATCACTCATTTGATATACATGATTACCATGATGAATACTGTTTAAATCATGGGTAACCAAAAGAACTGCTGTGCCTCCACTAGCGATCTCAGAAAACAGGCTCATCACCTCATTAGCAGTCTGGGTGTCTAGGTCATTTGTAGGTTCATCAGCCAGCAGAATTTTAGGGCAATTGATTAGTGCTCTAGCTATACTAACTCGCCGGAGTTCACCCCCGGATAAGTGTTTAGGGTAAGTATTTGCTAAATAGGCAATGCCAACCTTTTCCAATAAGGATGTGGCTTTCTTATCTACATCTTCTTTATATTCTTTATCTTCATCACCTTGACGTTTATGCAAAAAATAGGGTAAACGAACATTATCAAGTACAGATAGATTGGACAGAATACTGTGACCTTGCGGAATATAGCTGATTGTAGAATTACGAAGCAGTGACATCTCTCTGTCGTTTAGAGATTTAGTATTTAGGCCTAAGACATGGATTTCTCCACTAGTTGGTGTAAGAAGTCCGCCAATTAAGTTCAAAAAGGTGCTTTTTCCACTACCTGAACGGCCAATAATGATGGTGTAATCACCTTCTTTAAGTTTCAGCCAAACATCCTTTATTGCAAAAAATGTTTGATTGCCACGTGTGTATTCTTTGCTAAGGTTACTTACTTCAAGCAACATGCTACTCACCCTCCCTTAGTGTAAGATAGGTATCAACACGGCTTATTTTAACAGTGCAGTATACTGATGCAACTATGCTAATACCAACGGCTACAAGTAGTGTGCCTATTAAAATAGTCAAGATCCAAATAGGAGAAATCTGCATATAAGGTAACCCTATATTATCACCAATATAAGTATTAAAAGGAAATACTAATAGAGCGGCTAAAATGATGCCTATCGCACTACCTATTACACTAATATACAGCGATTCCCAAAACAGAATGGAAATAAGCTTTTCCTTTGCAGCACCCATTATACGGAGCAGTGCAAATTCCTTTTTTCTCTCATTGGCTGAAGCTGAAAATATTGCTGTTAAAACAACTAGGGTTACTATCAAAAATGCTCCAGCAAAAACATAAAATGAAGTAATAAAATGATTAAGGCTCTTTGAAATATTCGTAACGAGGGTTTTGGTCTTAACAATTTGTATGCCATCTGTCCCTCTTCGAATATTGGTAGCAACTTCATCTACGTTATAACCTTCCTTAACTTTAATAAGAACTGAAGAAATAGATGTGCTTGGGTCTGTCTCTTCTAGAAAATATAAGCCTTTTTCTTTTGCGTGCCCATAGATATCTTTAATCGTTTCCATAGTAGCAAATACAGATTGATCAAGTCCTGTACCAGTTTCATCAAGCCTTGCATCCACTAGATACTCCTTATCGAATAATTTTATGTGTTTACCATTTTCGATCAGAATGTCACTGCCAACAATAAGTGCACCGCTTTCAAGATTCCCACCAACTGTTTCCCTAATCCACGGCTGGATCGAAAAGTCAGTCTCTGGATCAAATCCAATAATCTGTACAGGGAATGAACAACATGCTGCACTTAGTGAGGTAAGATAAAACTGCGTGGATAGCTCTTTGATTCCATCAGCCTCTTTAAGCTTATTTACGATTTCCCTATTAAAATAAAAATAAGATGGTTCTCCTGTTAAAAGAATAGATTCTTGTTCTTGCTCATGCCCAAGAGGGACTACGATCAAGTCTGCACCCAATCGTTCCTCTACACTACTGAGTCCCCTTTTCATACTAAAGGACAAAATACTTCCTCCAAAAAGCACAAAGGATAGAATTGCCACTACTAGAATTAATGTAAAAGTTCGAAATGGCTTTCTTTTAAGATTTAGATAGGATATCTTACTTGAAGTTAGTGTCTTGGGCATTAACATTCTCCCCTTTGTTTGTGAATTTCCACAAATAAACTGTATTGATCGCTGCAAAAACAATAAGTGCTATACTAATGATACTCAGTGCAGGCAAGGCTAGTGAGCGGCAGCTCATGTGTGGGTTTGAACAAACACCTGTTATGACACTTGGAAACAAAAAAGCTAATATTCCAATAGGTATAGCAACAAGATTTAACCATATTCTAAACTTTTTATTCTTTAATAATAGAAATAACACACCAATAGCAATTGTCAGGATGCCAAGTACAATTTCTATTTTTGCTGTATCTTGACACTTCATGGGCATCATAGCTCCTATACAGACTGGAAAAATTGTATAAGGTCCAATGACGATTAACCCACCCAATATAAAAAAGACAATGCTAGACAACACTTTATTTCTCACGATCCTTCACCTCATTAAAATAAATTTTTAGAGAGATATCTTTCCCCCCTATCAGGTAACACTGTAACAATAGTCCCATGACCTAAGTGCTCTGCGAACTTACGTATCGCCGCAATATTTGCTCCAGATGATGTACCTGCAATAATTCCTTCATTTCGAGCAAGCAATCTAGTTTCTGCAAAAGCTTCCTTATCACTAATTTTTATGACATCGTCCACTAATGACATATCCATGGTGTCTGCAATAAAGTCGTTTCCAATGCCTTCTATTTCATAATCACCATGTTCTCCTCCCCCCATCGTTGAACCAATTGGGTCTGCAAGAATACACTTAATATCTGGCTTTTGCATTTTTAAGTAGCGTGCAATGCCAGTGTACGTACCACCACTGCCTGCACCTGCAACAAAAAAGTCTATTTTTTCTCCTAGATCAGTCCAAATCTCTGGTCCTGTTGTTTCATAATGTGCCAATGGATTTGTTGGATTTCGAAATTGCTCTAGTGAAACAGCTTTAGGAATAGACATGCGCAGTTCTTGTGCTTTTCTCTCAGCTCCCATCATACCCTCTTCACGGGGGGTATTAATGACCTCAGCCCCAAGGGCACGGAGCAGTGCCTGCTTTTCTTGTGAAAACTTTGATGGTACCACCATAATCAATCGATAGCCTCGGTTAAGAGCGGCAAAAGCTATGCCAAGTCCTGTATTTCCTGCAGTTCCTTCCACTATTGTCCCTCCAGGAACTAAAACACCTCTTTTTTCTGCATCCTCGATCATATATTTACCTATTCTATCTTTTACACTGCCACCAGGGTTATAGAGTTCAAGCTTAGCATATACGCGAATGCTATCTGGCAAGCCTAAATGACTTAGATGTACAAGAGGTGTATTTCCTATAAGCTGCTGCATGTCATCGTAGAGCATCACATTCGACCTCCTTTAATAGCAGTAAATAAATCAGTGTATAAATCATCATAGTTTTCAATACCAACTGACAAACGCACTAATCTGTCTGTGATGCCAACCTTTTCACGAATTTCTTTTGGGATTGATGCATGTGTCATACTTGCAGGATGGCATACAAGGCTTTCAACACCACCTAGACTTTCAGCAAGAGCAATCAGATTTAACCCCTCAATAAACTTATTGATATCATAGTTATCTTGTAGCTCAAAGGAAATCATTGCCCCACCATTTTTTGCTTGTTTATTTTGGATTTCATATCCCTTTGAACCTTTGATACCTGGATAATATATATTTTTAATAGCTGAGCTATTTTGCA
Source organism: Bacillota bacterium (assembly GCA_023410675.1). GTDB lineage: Bacteria > Bacillota > Clostridia > Lachnospirales > Cellulosilyticaceae > JAEYPM01. The sequence continues at coordinate 27,054 of JAEYPM010000044.1, forward strand.
GAGCTTCTACAATTTTTTCTGCATTGGCAACATGTGCCTCCATACGCACAGCCAATGTCTTAATACTGCGGATGAGTAAAAATGAATCAAAAGGTCCTAAAACCGCTCCCACAGCATTTTGATTGAAGTGTACCCTTTGTGCAAGCTCATCGTCTTTGACAACGACAGCTCCAGCAATAACATCACTATGCCCCCCTAAATACTTCGTTGCCGAGTGCACCACAATATCTGCTCCAAGCTCTAATGGACGCTGCAAATAAGGAGTCATGAACGTATTATCCACGATTGTCAAAGCCCTATTTTCTTTTGCTATCTCAGCTACAGCTGCAATATCTGTAACCGTAAGGAGAGGATTAGCTGGTGATTCAATCATTAAAGCCTTTACGTCTGAAGTAAAGGCCTTTCTAAGCTCCGTTAAATCTGTCGTGTCAACAATCTTATAGTTTAGTCCATACTGTTTGAATACTTTATCTAGAATTCGGAAGGTTCCTCCATACACATTGCTTGAAATAATGATGCTATCTCCTGATTTAAAGAGATGGAGAACTCCATCAATTGCAGCCATTCCAGAAGAAAAAGCAAATCCATGAGTTCCTCTCTCTAGTTCTGCAATGAGGGCTTCTAAGGCTGCCCTTGTAGGGTTACCGGTTCTTGAGTATTCCCAGTTTGATCTAGGTTTCCCTAGACCATCCTGCTCATAAGTTGATGTTTGAAAAATAGGGGTGTTTACCGCACCTGTTGCGTAATCTCCATAAATGCCACCGTGAATAACTGCCGATTCAATATATTTGTAATGTGCCATAACACTCATTCCTTTCACTATTAATATTAGAACTCAATATTGTATTAACCATAGTCTGCAAAGCTAGACTTTAATTCCCTAACTTTGCAGGAATTACTGCTCCATTATAAGTATCTAAAATGTATTGTCTTGTAGCTTCAGATTGCAATTCTTTTACTAAAACAATAATGGCAGGATTATTTAAATCTTCTTCCCTAACAGCAATAATATTGGCATAAGGACTATCGCCACCCTCACTAAAGAGCCTTGTAGAAGTAATCTTTGCTTCTAGCACTTTATTTGTATTGGTGATAAAGAAATCGTAATCTGCTTTTGTTGGGATAATCTGTGATGAGTCAATTTCTACAATTTCTATAGGACGTAAATACTCTTTAACATCTGAAACTGAAGCACTAAGAGATGTAGCCGTTTCTTCATTAAGCTTGATAAATCCATTTTCTTCTAAGATTCGTAAGGCTCTGTATTCATTCGTCCCATCATTAGGGATTGCCACAACTGCATTGTCTGGAATATCTTCTTTTGTATTATATTTGTCTGAGTATGCTGTAATAGGTTCTACATGAATATCTCCAGCATTTACAAGGTTATAACCATTAGTCTCATTCCACTCCTGAAGATATGGATCATGCTGAAAGAAGTTAAACTCAATTTCTCCTTTTGCAAGTTTTTCATTGGTTGTATTATCCGCCTCTGATGCAACGAGCTCCACAATAATGCCCTGTTCTTTTAGCTTAGGCGTTACATATTCAATCAGCTCAGAGTGAGGAACTAAATCAGTGATACCCTTAATGGTCACTGTTTCTGTTGAAGAAGTAATGTTTTCCTTGCTATTTGTAGTCTCAGTTAAAGAAGCAGATGACTGCTTAACGTCTTCTTTCTTGCCACATCCGCTAAGAAGTCCAAGTGTTAAAATTAACGTAAAGATAAAATAAATCACTTTATGGTTTTTAGATATTTTTGTTTTCATTTTAATGCTCCTCCTATTAATTAAATTAGATTTCTTTTTTTTAAAATTCCTTTGGAAATAAAGTTACCAATCCACTGAATTAGTTGCACAAGTATAATCAAAACATAGACTGATGCAAACAAAATATCATGCTGAAAACGTTGGAAGCCAAACCGCACGGCAATATCTCCAATACCTCCTGCACCAAACATACCTGCAAGTGCAGTCATTGAAATAACGGTGATAATAGCTACAGTAAATCCGCGAATTAAAGAAGGCAAGGTTTCCGGAAGCAGTATGTGAAATATGATTTGAAAATTAGTACTTCCAATAGACTTTGCTGCCTCAATTTTTCCTTTTGAAATTTCTAGTAAGCTACTTTCCACAATTCGGGCATACATAGGGATACAACTGGCAGCAATGGCAATAATACATGCATTGGTGCCATAGGATTTCCCAAAGAAAAGCCTTGCAACTGGAATCATAAGAATAATCATGATCATTTGTGGAAGGGAACGTAGACAGTTGATCAGCCAACCTGCCCCACTATATGCAATTTTCATGGGCACTAGTCCATCAGGATTGGTTATAGTAAGTAGAATGCCAACTACCAGTCCTAATCCTAGCATGATAATGGAAGATAGTGCTGTCATATACAAGGTTTCTAATACAGCTGGTGCTAGCCGTGCCCATATATCTGGCTCAAAAGAACCTTTGATCACCTCCCAAATAGGCGTATCTAGTAAACTCATGTTCTCACTCCTTTACAATCATTGATTTTAAATCCCTTCTCCATTTTCTAGCTCTGGTGTTCGCTGAAGTTCCGTATATACCTTAGTAAACAAGGCTCCTGTACGGCTTTGGGAATTACTAAAAATATCTCGAACAGATCCTACTTCAATAATTTGTGAATCTTCTAAGACCGCCATTCGCTCACAAGTATAGCGAATAGCATCTAGCTCATGGGTAATCATTAAAATGGTTATCCCTGTTGCTTTATTGATTTCTTTCAGCAAGTCAAGAATTTGCAAGGTAGTCTGAGGATCCAGTGCAGAGGTTGCTTCATCGCTAAGTAGCAGGTCAGGTCTATTAACCAATGCCCTTGCAATGCCTACACGTTGTTTTTGACCTCCAGATAACCCTCCTGGATAAGCATTTAACTTATCCGATAAGCCAACCAGCTCAGCTGTTTCTAGTACTCTTTGCTTAATTTCAGCTTTTGGGATCTTACTGATCTCTAGCGGATAAGAAATATTGTGATATACATTTTTAGATTCAAACAAATTAAACGTTTGAAAAATCATCCCAATCTTCTTTCTCTCTTTAAGCAGACCTTTTTTTGAAAGATTCAAAATATCAACGCCACCCACTTTGATACTGCCTGAATCTGGCGTTTCAAGTCGATTGATACATCTAGCAAGTGTAGATTTTCCTGCCCCACTGAATCCGATAATCCCAAATATTTCTCCTTTATGTACAGTTAAATTGATTCCTTTTAGTACTTGAAGGGATCGTCCCTGTGTGTGAAATGTTTTATATAAATCTGATACCTCAATATATCCATCCATACACCTATGATTCTCCTTTCCGCTAGAATAGTACATTCATATGCTTGATAAATATTTATAATTTTAAATGCATTTAAACCATATAAATCATATAGGTATTATATGGTTTATTATTTTAAGTGTCAACAATAATTCTACAAATTTAAAATCTTTGAATGATTTGCTAAATAAATAGATAATTAAGTTTATCCTTTTGTGCAATATTATTTTTCATATATGTTTAGTATGTTTTAATGCCAAAAAAACACCTCCTTGTAAAGGAGGTATTCATGATCATCCAAAATGGTTTCCTAACTATCTTAGATATAGAACATCATGGCATTATCAATCTTATGTCTTTCTACTTCGCTTACCATATCTGCTATTGTCATTGAACTTAAAGTTTGCCTAATATTTTTATCTAATACATCAAAAACAGATAGTTGCAAAGCTTTCTCAATATCTGGGGCCTTTTCTAAAACTGTTTCTTGTGTTTGTTCAAATAAAGAAGTTTCTACAGCCTGCAACACCTCTAGTACAGTGATTTCCCTTGGTGTTTTGGTTAATTGATAGCCACCCTGTGCTCCCTTGGTAGAGCTAACAATTCCTTCTTTTTTCAGCAAAGAGAATACCTGTTCTAAATAGATTTTAGATATTCCTAGCTTTTCAGAAATACTAATGACTGTAATATATTCTCCACTGCTATATTGCTGTGCCATACTAATAAGAGCTGCAATGGCATATCGTCCTTTTACTGATATTCTCATCATTCTCACTCATTTCATATATAAATAGTATGTATTAATGATAAGAAAAAAGTGGATCATTGTCAATAGGTAGTCCCTTTACTTTGAGAAGCATGTTTTATAATATAATGTGTTGATTGAGCTTATCAACTTCTATTGGAAGTGTTTTAATAATATGCTTCACAAATTCTTTATCAACATTTAATGACTTTAAAATTTTATCTGCAAATATAAAGGTACTCGGGTTTCCTAATAATTTCTCATAATAACTAGTACTTATGGAATCTCCTAAATGCATTATTTTAACCTCGTCCTGATGATTTTCTGCTAATAATGGTGAATGATGAAAACCAACTACATCTGCTATTTCATCAGGTAAATTCCATTCTTTACATAGCCACATACCAATCTCAGCGTGTGTTATTCCATCTAGAACAATTTTTTCAGCCACAATTTGATGCGTTCCTTTTAGGTGTAATTGATAAATTTTATCTAAGTGTTCTGGTAAACACATATCTAACACTGTTACACCAATATCGTGTATAAGCCCATATGTAAACATTTTATCCTTATCACACAGTTTTGTCTTTGCAGCAATCATATAACTAGCAATTGATGTTCCTACGCAATGCTTCCAATATTTGTTATTGTCAAAAATCTGCGATCTTCCTTTGTTGTTTGCTAGTAATAGTCTTGTGACATATGCTATTGCAACAGCTTTTGCAGTTTTGGCCCCCAAATAAATAATGGCATCTTTTATATTATTTACTTCACGATTAAAATTGCTATTACAATTGATTATTTGTATGAGAATTGTCTCAAGCTGAGGAAACTGTGAAAATTTCTCTACACATTGATCTATATTATATTCGCTAGGTTCTATAAGCATTTTTAATATTTCCCCAAAATCTTTTGGTATTTCTGGCAAATACCCTGACCTTTTAATCATATCAATAATTTTATGTTGACTCATGTTTTACTTCCCCCACCTCTTCACTCATTAAATAATGAGTAAATATTTATTTTTCATTCTTTGTAAGAAGCCTTTTGTATGTTCTATCTATAAGCGTAGCACCAAGTGGTGCAGTGAAAATAATAGACATAACCGCTACTGTTAAAACACTATCCCCACAAGAAAGTCCCATAGCTAAAGGTAGTCCTCCAATAGCTGCTTGCACAGTAGCTTTTGGCATATATGCGAAAGCTACGAACATCCTTTCTTTCTTATTTAGTTTAGTCTTTATAAGACAAACAAACACACCCACAACGCGGAATAATAAAACACTAAATATAAGTAAGATCACTAAAACGCCCGCATTTAATGCATAACTGATATTAACTGTTGCTCCTACAAGTACAAACAGAAGTACTTCTGCACCAACCCAAAGCTTTGAAAACTTATCAGAAAGTCTCTTTGAAACTAAGTATTTCTTTTGCTTGATTGATGCTCCAAGAGCCATGACAGCAAGTAACCCCGAAAATCCAATAGGTCCTGTTATTATATGCTCAAAAGTAACAAGTAAAAAAGAAACTGAAAGAATAATAATTACTTTTCCAGTATCTCTAATATGCACCTTGGCAAATAACACAGATAAAGCAAATCCTGCCATCATTCCTCCAATTAGTCCCAAAACTATTGATGTTGGAATGGTTAGAAAGTGTATTGGCGTGATCACACCACTTTGTGCAAGTCCTGTAAAGGCTGTAAATAAAACAATAACAAAGACATCATCTACAGAGGCTCCAGCCATAATCATTTGTGGAATACTTTTCTTCACGCCATATCCATCTTCCATTAATTTAAGCATGCTTGGTACAATGACAGCTGGAGAAACCGCCGCGATAACCGTTCCCATTATAGCTGCTTCTAATAATGTTATTTTTAGAAGCAATGGTGCTACTATTAACATGCCCACTATTTCAAAGCAGGCAGGTACAAAACACATAAGTACTGCTGGGCGTCCCACTCTTTTTAAGTCTTTAATGTCAAGGTTTAAGCCTGCCCTTGTTAAAATAATAATTAAAGCAATCTGCCTTAAGTCTGTAGAAATGTTTAAAATTGAAGGATCTAGTAAATTTAGCATATAAGGCCCTAGCAATAGACCCGTTAATAACATTCCAAGTAACTTTGGTAGGTTTAATCTTTCAAAAATTTTTCCGAGCACCATCCCACATAGAAATAATAGTGCAAGTGATAATAACATATTTATCTCTCCCAACTTATTAAGGCAACTAAATAGCTTCCTCTATTATTTTAATCTATTATTTATTTCATCACTTACAGTATATTGCTACCGCATCACGTAGAAAGGTTGCACACCCAGGGGCAATTTGGTCATAGTATGCAGTAAAACGCGGATCATCTACATACATTTGCGTAACACCAATATGTGCTTCCTTGCTGTATTCATTCCAATAAAAGCATAGCCACTGTTTGTGAAGTTCACATGCCTTTTGTGCTCGTTCACTGCTAGGATCTCCCTCACTAACTGCTTTCTTAAGGGCTTCGTTAAGTTCCAGTGTCAGGCTTTCAAGAGAATCATACTGTTTAGGGTTCATATTTAACACCTTAGCATTGGAATGATTGACACTCTCATCCCCATATTTCCTTCGTATTTCTTCTCCATACTTCTTTTCGTTGTCTTTAATAAGTTTTTCTAGAAAGCCCTCAAACTTTTCTTGATCACTCATAATAATTTCTCCTTTCATAGCCCTAATGGTCTTTTCTACATTATTAATTAGTAGGTTTATCTGGTCTCGCCTTTGGAGCAAGGCAGTCAAATGATTTTGGAGTGCTAAAAATTCATCAAAATCCTTAGCCAATAAAATTCTTTGAATCTCTTCTAATGGCACACCTAGTTCTCGATAAAATAAAATCTGCTGCAGCTGATCAATTTCTTTATCCTCATAAACTCGATATCCATTTGAACCAACCCTGTTTGGCACAAGCAATCCAATTTCGTCATAATACCTGAGCGTTCTTGTGCTCACACCTGCTAGTTTTGCCAGCTTGTTAATCGTGTACTGCAAAGCTTCACCTCCTACACTATGTACAATAGACCATTACGTTACGTCAATGTCAAGAGACAATTATTATTTTTAGATATACTATTTTTGATATACTATTTTTGGTATATAATTTCTAATAAATTTTGATCTATATAAACGCACATTTTAAGTGCCAACCTATACCATGTACATTCACTTAAGAAAAAGAACAGTGACAGGGTAAATAAGTTAATGATTTGAGTTATTTCTCCACACTGTTTTGTTTTTCTCTTTTAGCATCTTTTTTGCATTTTTATACCACCAAATTCTTTAAACATCATGTTCAGCTTTTCGTTTTCAATTTGCTTTGAATTTAGTCCTTCATATTTTGCTTCTTTCTTGAGCTTTAAATAACTTTCATATCTTTCTCTAGACAATACCCCACTATTTATGGCTTCTTGAACAGCACATTTTGGCTCATTAGAATGGGTGCAGTCACTAAACTTACACCTTTCTGATAACGCATCAATATCTGCAAAGGTTTTAGATAAGTCAGCACTTTCAATGCCAAGTTCTCTCATCCCTGGTGTATCAATAAGTACACCACCACTAGGGATAACGAAGATCTCCCGCCTGGTTGTTGTATGCCTTCCTTTATCATCATTTCGTATGCCGTTCGTCTCAAGAATATTTTCTCCCATAATTCTATTAATTAAGATGGACTTGCCTACGCCTGATGACCCTATAAATGCAATAGTTTGTCCTATTCCAAGATAACGATTAACAGGTAAATAACCCTCATCGTTCATACTTGAAGTGACTATAACATCTACACCGAAGGCAACAGTATCTATTTCTTTTAGCTTTTCAGAAAGATTATTACAAAGATCAGATTTTGTAAGCACAATAACCGGCTTTGCTCCACTATCCCATGCAATGCCAAGATAACGCTCTATTCTGCGAATATTAAAATCATTATTGAGAGACATACAAATGAAAACTGTATCAATATTTGAAGCGACTACCTGTTCTTCATTTGATGTTCCTGCCGCTCTCCTTATAAAGACACTTTTTCTGGTGAGTATATTATGAATAATTGCATTTCCGCTATTATCTTCAGTTCGATCGATCATAACAAAATCACCTACTGCTGGGTAATCAGAAACAGTTTTTACTGAGAAACGGAGTTTTCCAGAAATTTCAGCTGTTACCTCCCCCTCTTCTGTTATCACTCTGTACAGATTTTTGTATTGTGACATTACTCTTCCAATATAAAGTCCTTTGTATAAAGTCGACTCAGTTATAAATCTTTCGCTAAGCCCTAAATGTTTCATGTTTACTTTACTCAATTTTTTTCCTCCTAAAGTTGTTTTGGTTTTTCATAAACTCATGGGAGGCTATACACTCAATTATTTTGCATAATCCTCCCAGATTACTACAATGCTTCTTGTTAACATAAAACACCAGCTCCTTTCTTTCACTACATATCAATAAAAGAACCCTCAATCCCCAAATGGGCTTAAGGGCATACTACAAAAACATAATAACCTATGAGAAAGAAAAAGTCCATAATATATCAGAAAAGCCAGAAGGCTTCATCATTTTGAATCCTCTAACTTTTGTTTTTCATCTTAATTGTTTCTATTTCCACAAATACAAATAGAATACTTATTCCTGCAGTCTTTAACTAAATGCATCCTTTTTACTTTTGATAATCATAAAATCAAAAACAATAATGAAATATGATGTTTCAACTATTTGAATAGGAATCATTTTATATAAAAATCCGACTTAGATAGATTAATATCTAAGTCGGCATTCTACTTATAAATTATTATTCAATTAATTTTCAAACATTCTCAAAAGCCTTATGAAGTGATTTGCTTCACGTAATGTATGGTCAGCAAGTAAAGGGATTATAATAGATCTAATATTACAATCAAGTAATCCTTCAGTTGCTTGTGCTTTGAAATCTCGTATATCTTCTGTTGCTCTAAGGCTATCCTCAGTAACTTCATCAAATCGTATTGTCCTATCCATAGCAGCTATCGCTTCCTTGGTTAATTGATCAAACTCATCGCCAAAGTCATTTGCCCTATCAAATAACTCTCTTTCAGTCGGATCTAATAATCCACGGATAAACTTAGCATGTTCAGCCATAATTCTATTCCAAAATGCTTCTTGCTCTAGAGCATCTTTTCTAAGATTTATAAATCCTTCTTTTTGAAGTTTTATTACCATTTCTCGGTAAAGCTTTGCTTCTCTCATAATATGATCAATCAATAATGGATAGTTGACTGTAAACATCTTACATTCTAGTACATTTTCTAAAATTGTAGCTTTAAACTCAATTAAAGCAGTAATCAATCGGATAGCTCTATTATTTATTTTTGATACATTATCTACGAGCGATCTGTTATTTACATCTTTGCATGCACTCGTCAAATTAGCCTCTGTTTTAGTAATATCAGTCGGAATATTAATTCCTGTTAAAAATTCTGAAGCTTTTTCAGCTTCTAATGTAAATGGTGTTATTACTTCACCAGAATTAAGTACATTTTTGCTAACAACACCATCTGAGAGCTTTACTACATCCCATAAAAGCTCATCAAATGCCATTCTTAATGCGTCCGCCCTTTGTGTAAATCTAATATCTCTAGGAGTAAACCCTAATTCAAGAAAAAATGAATGTTCTTTCATAATTCGCGAAAAAAACAGATGAAGTTCTAAAGATTGACGTACAAAATCTATACTATTATTCAAAATAATCACTCCATGCAATATTTTATATAATATTGTATGTTTATGCCGAAAATGTGTGACTGTCTCTCACTATCTATCCTTTACCTTCTCTATATCTCGATAAGCCAATAAATAGTTAATACCAGATACAATAATACCCCCACCAATAAAATTACCAATACCAGACACTGCTAAATTATAAAAAATATCCTTGGCTGTAACCTCGACACCAGAAAATAGTGACATGAATAAGTAGAACATATTAGCCACAACGTGCTCTGTTCCACTAAGGACAAACACTGCAATTGAAAGCCATAAAACAGCAATCTTCGTGATTTCTTCTTTGCAGCTATAAGCAAGGCACACACCAGTACAAACAATGATGTTACATAAAATAGCACTAAAAAACAACTGACCTATAGGCATATGTACCTTATGCAGTGCTTTATTGTTTACCATATCAATAACTGTTTCGTCAAAGATGCCTGATGTCTTTGTCAAAAATGCGACAAAAATAGCTCCTAGTAAATTCGCAAGGATTATCAAAAACAATATCCTAATAGTTCTAGTAATTTTAGTACGCCCTGCATAAACAGCTATCATAACCATACAATCACTGGTAAATAGCTCTGCTTGCATTAAGATGATTGCAATAATTCCTACAGGGAAAACCAATGCACCTAAGAAATTACCAAGCCCAGGGGTCGTAATACTTGCTGCGACTTTAAGACACCCTATTGCACCAATAGCAATATATATTCCTGCAAGAATGCCTTGTATAAGTAGAATAATCAATCGTTTGTTTGCCTTATGTTTACTGTGATATAAAATATACTCTGTTAGTGCTTTTGGTCCCGAATGAATAGTCATAAAAAATCCTTTCTTATTTATCCTAATTTTTCCTCATATTTTTCAGATACTTTACTTATTCAACTACTTAATGGTGTTTCTCCTAAGTACATTCACATAGTATAAGTCAATAATTAAAATGTGAATTTCTATTATGAACGCACAGAGTATAACTTAATCTTAAAACTGTGAATGCTATATCTGTACCACTAGATATCATAGCATATTTACTGTATAAATACAAAAGGGAATTATTTTTGACAAATTCCCATGTATAATAAACCAACGACCTTCACAGCATCCTCTTGATAAAACTTTTTTACCGTTAATATTTTAAAGTCTTGAGTCTTAATAATAGCTTCCATATCTCTATTTAAGTTACATGATGCTCTCTTAAAAATCGGGTTTATAAGATCTTGAAAAAAAGATACTTTTCTATCACTACTTCTGCCATGTTCAAGGAAAAAAAGTCTGCCCCCTGGCTTTAACACTCTGTAAAATTCAGCAAGTGCTTTTTCCACATCTGCAATGCTACAAAAAGTAAAGGTGCTGACAATACTATCAAACTTATTATTTTCAAATGGTAATTCATCTGCACTAATTTTTTTATAATCTACATCTATTGAAGACTGTAGTATTTTCTCCTTTGCCTTTTTACCTAGTTCTTCATTGATGTCTATTACAGTAATTTTTTTGACATGAGCTGGATAATGTCTAAGATTTAGCCCCGTTCCAAAACCTACTTCAAGTATTTCTTCCTTAACATCTGATAATAATTCTCTTCTTAATCTCGCCAATGAAGACTTAGACATAGCTCTTTCTAATAAAACTGGATAAATTATTTTTGAATATATATTCATTACCCTTCACTCCCTACTTTGAGTTTCTTTAAAACAATCTTAACTATAAAAGATATTATAAAAAATACCACTTCAATTTAACATGTGTTCATATATTCATATAATTAAGAATAGTATATTCTTTATATTGCTATGTGTCAATACTCTGTCTATACTATAAAGAAATCAAGAATATGATAATATGCTTTATCACAAACCTAGATCAAAAAGTATTGGTTAAAGGATAATGCTTCATCACTATTTGTAATTTTAAGTCTATAGTGTTATGATATAAAAAAGTAAGGAGATATACTATTATGTCACATACAAAACAGCGTTTAAACGAATCCGTAGAAGATTATTTAGAAACAATCCTCTACTTGCAAAATAAAATAAAAGATGTCCGTTCTATCGACATCGTAAGAGAAATGAATTTTTCTAAACCTAGTGTGAGTGTTGCAATGAAAAATTTGCGAACTAAAGGCTATATTACTATTTCTGAAGAAGGCTATATCCGTCTTACTCCTTGTGGTCAAAAGCATGCAGAAAATGTACTTGAAAAGCATACTATCCTATCTAACTGGCTCATTAGTCTTGGCGTTGATAGAGAAATAGCTCTTGAAGATGCATGTCGTATGGAACATGCTATCAGTGATGAAAGCTTTTTAGCGATAAAAGAGAATATTCATAGCACATCTAAGTAGATTCTATGTTCTTACAAAAAGTAATTTGTGTTTGTATAATAAAGCAGCAGAGAATATATATATCCTCTGCTGCTTTATGCGTATATTATATGATTGACATATTTTATAGATCAGCAGCTATGTGTACATCCATATATATAATACCATCTATTACATATTCTTTTTCAAAACAAGATAGTACTTCTTTCGTATGTTTATGTTTAATTCCATTGACTTGCATATACAATATAAGTGTCTTATAGGCATTCTCAATCAAAGCAAATGCTTCATTATTAAAAGGATCTTTAATCGTAATAATTGCATACTTTTGATTTTTTTGAGAAACAACTTCTACGTGATCAAATGCTGAATCTGAAGGTAAAATGCAGGCTGCAGCATAACCATGCATATGAAACACATTGATTTGTTCCTGTGATACATGTGGAAAATCCCATCCTATAATTTCAGGCTTAGCTATATTGTGGCTAACTGCCCATTCTTTTATATGCTTTATAGCATCATGTTCAGGCTCTTTACTAATAACTGCATACTGCACATATTGAAATGCTTCAACTTCCTCAATGCGAATATCTGAATATGCTTCATTACATGTGTTTATGTTTTCTCTTACTAAGTGGTCCATAGAACATGAAAAGAGTTTGCATAGTTCAACTACCTTCTCCATCTCTGGGTAAGCAGCATCTAGCTCCCACTTTGAAACAGTCTGACGAGATACCCCCATTTTTTCAGCTAATTCTTCCTGTGTCATACCATGATACATTTTTCTTAAAAATTGTAAATTTTGTCCTAAACTCATATGATCACTTCTCTTTCTGTTATGATGAGTTCATTATATTATTAGTAATGGCCCCAGTACACCAACTCTAATTTTCTTTTATTTTATTGTTGTCAACTTAAAGTTGCGTAAAGTCAAACCGATTGACTACTCCATGTTTGTATATTGATACCTACCTCTTTTTTCAGTAAACTTACCATATTGGATTGCTGATTGTTTGCATCATGAATACATTTTATTATATATTCTTTTCTTTCAATCTTCCTACCAATTTTGAAAATATGCGTTCAATAACAAAAAGCTCACTATCATCATTAGCAATATCCTTAATCGTATCGGCAATCCATTTATAAACTTCCATATCTCCATCTAAAATACTCTTTCCTTTTTCCGTCAATTCAACATAATAAATTCTCTTGTCATCTTGGGACTGTATTTTTTCAACCAACTTCATATTACTCAGTTTTCTAATAATTGCTGAAACGGCTGGTTTTGTTAAGGATAACTTTTCTGCTATTTGAGAAAAATTAGGCTTTCGCAACAAATGAATAATGAGTAAATAATAGTAATCATTATTAGAAAATTTATTTACCTCTTCTTCTGTTAATATCAAATTAAGATTCCATATATATCTTTCCCATAATATATTTACAAGAGTAGAAAAATTATGTTCCACAGGGTTCCTCCATGTGTAGAATGAATTTAGTTCATCTAATTTAGTTAAATCCTTTTAACTAAATTAGCATAATAAAAATGTACTGTCAACAGTACATTTTGTTAAAAGAAAATCTGATCTATTATCTTATCTATTTTACTTTTTGCACTTTCTATAGCTTCTGATTTTTCAGCTTCTGTAGTACCTGTCCCATCTATTAATAGCTTCTCACATTGACTTATACCAATAAACTTCATGGTATCTTCTACATAATTCAATCCTTTATCAAGAATAGGTTTCATGATCCATGGAATATTGGCACCTGAAGATTGAACATAGATAAAGGTACGTGGTTTATCACTTAACAGCCCTTCTGGCTTATCGTTTGTAAAAGTTATAGTTTTATCTGCCTGAATAATACAATCGATATAATCTTTAAGTACTGCTGGAAATGAAAGACTCCACATAGGAGAAGCTACAACATAAACGGATGCCGAAACAAACTGGTCACATAGTTTTGACATTTGCTTTACATCATTTTGCTCTTGCGATGTTAATTTTAAAAGGGCATCTGAAGTTACTAAAGTACTGCGATCACCAAAATAATTGTACTTTGGGCGTGGGATGTTGTCATTGTATAAATCTAATTCTTCAAGTTCTAAATCGTTATACTTTTCTAGAATACTATTAACTAATGCACGCCCTACTGTTCTACTTGAAGAGATTTCTTCTGGTTTTGAATTTGCAACGATATAAAGTAATTTTTTCATTTTCATACTTCCTCCTTCTTTATTACAGCTTATTATGTGTACTAAAGTCAGGAAATATTCAATACTGTAATCCAAAAGCATATTGCCACCAAAAAGGAAAGCGGTGTCATAATATATTTTTCTTTTATGCTCTTAGAAATAAAATTCATAAAAACGTTTAGTGAAAGATATGACGCAATGACAATGCCTATAATCCTAGTTGTTTTGTAAGAAAACCATAATGGGATAATATTACCTGCTTGTAAAATGATGATTACAAAAAATACTTGAAGTATAAGTTGAACACTTAACACCACTCTAAGGTTCTTTGGAAATACTTTATATTTCCCTCCCATTGTTAATTCTCCAAGTGGCAAGCCGCAAATCAAAAGAATGCTCAATATAATCACTATTGAAAATAAACCTGCACCAATTATAGCTATCATTTATCATCCTCCAAAAATTCAAATTCTCTTTCATTATATAGTACACTTCTAAATTTAAGAAATTAATCCTCTCATGAGATATAATACATATGGATGGGTTAATGGAACGATGAACGGATATTGATCATATCCAGAAGTAATGACTTTCTATCCATTACCATATATTCTGGTCATATTGCAGAAAATTCCACATGTGAAATGGCCATCATAATACTTTCTTTGCCATAATGGGGCAAGAGACATTGCATACAATATTTTAAATTTACATTCTTGCTCCCCCCAGAGTCCCCTATTTCTACTGTGTGTGTTCTATTTCATAGAATTCATCACATAAGCTTACGCTCATTCTTGATTAAGATTATTATACTTTTCTTAATTTTTAATGTCTACTCTTTCATTTCCTCCTAGAAGAACAAATCCATCTGTCATGACCTCCATTACCTTTGTGAATAGTTTTGGTAATTCATCAGTCTTATCGTGTTTCTCTGTAAGATAGTCCACGATAACATCCGTAATTTCAGAGATAATTATAGCTCCTTCATCAAAACATTCTGATGCTGTAAGCCAAATTTCATTTTCACATTCTTTTCCCATACCCCTTAGAACACGGCTCATTTTATCAAAGCCACCACCATAGTATACTTTATCTGGCTCATTGATTCCCTTTAATGCGTTGGGAACAGTAGGCACTGTAGCAAAAAAAGTTGTCATATGTGTAAGAATTTTATCATACTCCTCTTTTGAAAGTTCACGTTTTAGCTTAGGCAGATCTTTTAAAAATTTTTCAAATCCTATTCTCCCCACAAAACTCACTGGTGGTTTTAAAAACATTTCAGCTCGTTTAGCCAGTGCTTCATTTGCGATCTGGTATTTATTCTTCGACTCGTTCATTCTAATCGTACAGACCGTGTTTGGCTTGGAAAGGCCAGGATAACTACAGTCCCATGCATCACGCAGCTGTTCATATGTAAGTGTTTGCATATCTTTATGTCCACAGTCAAATAGATAAATACACTGGGCATCATCATCATAGCCAACCATCAAAACATAGTGAAAAGGAATATGCTCTCTATGATATAGTTTTGGATAGTATGGAAGATAGTACATATCCAGAGCCCCCAAAACTACTGGGAATCCAGCATCAATTTCTGTTTTTGCTTTTTTGATAGCCTGCTTAAACATCTTATATGTGTAATGCTTGTATTCAAATCCTACAATTGGTGCAAGAAATTCATACATCTGCTTTGTTCGTCCATCTCCAAGAGCAATCATTCGTTTTATGTCTGATTTTGGTGTTTTCATATAGCAAAATGATCCAAATGAAGAGAGAATAAAAAAGAAACTTGGTGGGAGTATTTCTAAAGTATCCCGAATATATAAATCCTCTATACCATTCCACATACATTCATAATCATCTGCATGATGCTTTAATGTAATCATTTTCCCTTTCATAAAAAAACCTCCTGTTATTTTTATCATTCTAATAACAGGAGTATAAAGCCTCACATCGTGTGAGAGTCAAGTTTTGTTGGTCCCTTATCGCTTATAAAATTAATCCAATCATTATAAATAGAATGCAGCTTATCATCAAGATAGGAAAGAGCTTTTTCTTTGATCTCTTCAGGAACTCCATAATATGCTTCTGCAATAGCTCCTGTGATAGCAGCTACAGTATCACTATCGCCACCTATTGAAATGGCATTACGGATTGCATCTTCAAAAGAAGTTGATTCCAAAAATGCTTCAATAGCTTGTGGAACAGTCTCTTGACATGTTTCATTAAATTGATAGGAATCCCTAATATCATCAATTCTAAAATCTAGACGATAATAATTATCCTTAATTTTTCTACGTATTTCATCTTTAGTAAGTCCATGACGTGCCATATAAATTGCCACTGCAGTAGCCTCTGCACCTTTTATACCTTCTTCATGATCATGCGTCACTTCAGTGATAGCTTTAGAGAGTCTGCAAGCTTCACTTTCTTCCCTTGCTAAGAATCCTACTGGACTAATCCTCATAGCTGCACCATTTCCAAAGCTATTATAAGGCAGAGGCTCATCGCTAAAAACCCATTGTTCAAACATTCCACCATAGCCACAATTAGGATATTTACGCCCAATTTCCTGCATATACTTAATGGTCATTTTTTTAAGCAACATGTAATAATCATTACTACTATCATTACCATTATCATATTCGCTAACTGAGAACTTGATTATTCTTTCTGTTTCCATAATGGCTTTTGCAACTGCAAGAGTCATGATACTATCATCTGTTGCCTCGCAATCTTTTGTAAAGAGCTGAAAATCTTTATTCCGATAATTATTAAATTCAAAGCGTGAACCAACTATATCCCCAATAATTGCACCAATCAATATCTTTCCCCTCTTTCATTAAACCACTAGATCAAGTCAAGCTTTTACTTGTCTTCTCTTGGCGGAAGCTCATATTCTTTTAACTGCTTTTCGAGCCATATAACATCAAGCCATCTATCATTTTTATATCCTGTATTATGGCATATTCCAACTTCAATAAACCCAAAGGACTTGTGTAGTGCTATACTCCTATCATTTGGAAGCGTTATTCTTGCATAAGCAGTATAATAATTGTACTCCTTTAACCTTTCAAATAAACTTGCGTATAATACTTTTCCAAATCCCTTACCTTGATAATTCGGCTTAATATAAATAGAAACATCTACACTATATTTATATGCTGACCGCTGGTGATGTTTTGAGGCATAAGCATAACCCACAACTTTTCCATCTATCTCACATACAAGATAGGGATATTCACTTTTGATCCCTTCAACTCTTTCCGTAAATTCTTCTATTGTTGGAACATCTGTCTCAAATGTAATAACAGTATCTGTTATATAAGGTGTATAAATTTCAAGTATATCTGCTACATCTGTTTTTCTTACTGGTCGTATAATCATACTCATTTCCCTCAATACCTTTCATTTATAGATTTATATTTGTTTTAATGTCTGATCAATTTCTATATACTTATTGTCAATAAAATGAGCTAACAACACCTTTTCATTTCCCTTATAAAACTTAGTTCCTTCATCCCATGCATTTATAGAGTGAATAATAAGTAGCACAGGCTCTTCATCTCTTCGCTTGCCTACCTGAAGTGCTGTATCTATATCAACAGACAGATGAATGTATTGTCTCCCTTTAGGTACCAATCCTGTTTCCATAATAAGTGGCAAGAATCTTCTAGGCGTCCCAACTTAATTGTACATAATCCATTTATTATCAACCTTTCTTATTCTAATATCCATCTTTCATTTAATACGAAAGCAATTTTAATATTAGGTTTACTTTTATTACAATAATGCACTTTTAAACACTCTTACTTTTTCTTTATCTTTGGATGTATCGTATATTGCAAATACAATTTTATCAAAAAGTGACTTATAATCATCTTCATATAATACTTTCTTGAAATATTGTGCTACATCCTCTGTTTTATTCTTGAAAACACCGCAACCATATGCTCCTAAAATTAAAGCACTATTATTATGTAATGCTGCAATGAGTAAAATTCTTTTAATCCTATTGATCATAACACTGTGAATATTTTCTATGTTTTCCTTTTCTCTTTCTCTGACAATCCCTGCATTTACCGCAGGTGCTGTTATAACGGATATGCAAAATGCATGATCTAGCAATTTGTTATCGTCATTTCTAAAAAACGGCACTATTGGTGAATAAATCATGTAGTCAGAATAAAGGCAAGTCTTAATCTTGTGATTATAGTCATACATCTCTTTCATTTGAGAAATACAGGGATAAAGAGCAGATGACCTAGCAAGGCTCTCTTCCTGAGCTTGACTACCACTTAAGAACCCTCCTCCTGGATGTTTAGCTGATGCAAAGTTTAAACAAACAGTTTCATTAATCCCTTCATCAATAATGAGTCTTCTTGCTGCACTTATGGTTGTCTCATCAGTTATCTCAATAGTAGGTTTTTTTGCTTCTCTTTCACTCCTTATTTTATTATATGCATTGTCTATTTTTAAAAAATCATGAGGCTTATAAAGTATAGTGTTGGTTATAGCAGTTTCTATATCTTTCTTTATATCTACTGTTTCACCATTCATGTTTGTATATAAACCTAACTCTAATATCTTCAATGTTTCAAGTGCAACCTTAGTTCTAGCTTCTCTATTTTGTAAATTATTCATAACCACCCCTCCAAATTATTCTTTGCACGTCCTTTGGCATCTTTCAAAGGTCTATGCCTAAGTACCCTTGTTCCTATAGGGTTCTCCAAGTATTATTAAATCTATACAATTTTGAAGGTCTGTGCCCAGCATCCTTCGTAAACTGATTTGTTTCAGTAACCATATTTGCAATCTTTCTTCTAAAGGCAGCTGCAAGTAACTCCTTCCCAAGTATAACCTCATAAACCTGCTGTAATTCTGATAAAGTGAATAGTTCTGGCATGAGGTTAAATGCTATGTCTGTATATTCAATCTTATTCTTCAGTCTTTCGATTCCATATAGAATCATTTTAGCATGATCAAAAGCAATTCCCGTTGAATCTATAACTTCTCTTGATACCTTTGCAAGGTTCCCTTCAACAGTTTGAACCACTTTTACAGTTGCAGACAATGTATCCGAACTATTACAAAGATTTATTGAATACAACATTTCTACGATGTAACCTTTTTCAGTAGTTTTTTTCTTTTCTTCAGCTAAGCTATATGCGATATTAAACCATTTTGCATCATCTGCATCATCTCCTGCAACAATGTCTAGCTTAGTACTATCTGCAAGAGCCATATATGCACAACTTATTACTCTTGTTCTGGGGTCTCTACCAACATCCCCCCATGTATACAACTGCTCCATATAAACATGATCAACATTAGTCTCAGTTTTAAGTTCGCGAACCGCAGCATCCTCCAAGCTTTCATGTGCTGATACAAAGCCTCCTGGCAATGCCCACTCTCCCATAAAAGGATGATCTCCTCTTTTCACCATAAGAAGTTTGAGTGTCTTTTCAGGTAGTTTTCTATAATTCTCTTCATCTTTATTGACTACAGTAAAAATCAACATATCTACAGTAACAGAAGGTCTTTCAAACCTACTTGCATCATACTGTTTAAGGAACTCTTCCTCTGATAACCCTTGTTTATTCTTTAGTAACTCACCCATTTTATCACCAACTTATCTATTAATATAGCTATTAGCATAGTGTTAATAACAATGTGTTTATATCAAAATGTTAATAACATTATATGGCTATTAATTTTACCTGTCAATACTCTTTCGGATTCAAAATAATAAAAACAGCTTATGCAAAGCATGCTTTACACTAGCTGTTTTTATTAATTGCTTATTTTTTATTTTTAATTATCCTTTATTAGATTTCCCCTTTTTCAATTTCACTTTTATATATACCATGGCATGATTATAGTACAGATATCCCATAAGATCGAAGCTTCTTCTCAATATCATCCCTAATTTCAGGAAGAATCCTTAATTCTAAATAGATACGACCATCCTCTTTTTTACAGGTCAAAGCACATGTATGATCATCAATCTTAACACAACAAGCACAATAATGCATGAAATCTATACGCTCGATCACTTCTACTTTAGATACTTTATTTACAAAGCATTCATATTCCTCTGGAGTATACTCTATCTCTCCCGATGTAATCTCTTTTATTGCTTTAATTTTATTATCAAGCGACCCATTTTCCCACCTATCTGCGTTATACAAATTAAAAAGGTATAACTGTTCGCATGGAAAGATTTCGTTACCATATTTCCCTCCACGCTGTTGTGGTAATATAAGACCACTACTGAGAAGGGTGCTAATTGCTAGAGCAATATTTTCTGTTGCAAACGTTATCCTTTCATACTTGAATAAATTATGGGAATAAGTGCATCCTTCAGTAAAACCTCCTTCACAATCTATACCGCCATCAATACCTATTTCAGGAAAACGTTCAGCTATTTTTGAGGTTATGTAAGCTGCATATTCAAAAATAAATACCGGACCACACTCAAAATTAACTGTAAAATGTTCTCCTTTAATATTACTAATAAGTGTTTTACTATTGAAAACCAATCCCTCTGGTTCATAGTCTTCTAATGGCTCATAGTCTTCTTCATAAAACCTAATATCAAAATAAATCATCAAAGCTGGTCCATTTGAAAGAGGACTCGTTGTAGTCTTATGATAATTACAGATTAGTTCTTTCCCTCCTGGGCGAATTTTAGATAAATCGTATAACTCTTTACGCAGCTCATGATAAAGTTTCTCTGGATGAATGCAACTTAAACTAATCTCAAAGTGTTCAATATCAGATCTTTTCAGAAGCTCACAGATCTTATCCATTTCATCAGGTTTATAATCTTCATTCCCACAATATATATATCCTAAAGAATTTACTTGACGCTCAGAATAGGAAATATGAATATTTGTCTTTCGGTCAATAATATTCAGCTGAATCAAATACCTAAACATTTCAGATATAAGCTCACGCTTTGGAAGTACAATATTATAAGTTGTGGATGAACCATCAATTTCATAGCCTTTCCAATAAGTAAACATCAAACCATCTCCTTCTTAATGAATGCAGGACAGCTATTCTTTTCTACACCTCTGTCAGTATCTATTTTTTCACAAATTGCTTGGCATCCATGACAAACATCTAAGTAGCTACAACTTTTGCATTCCTCATTAATTGACTTATCACATTGTCTCAGTTTTTCAAGATCGGGAGAACTTATCCAATACTTCAGAATGTCTTGCCGTTCTGAAACTAAACCCATATGACTGCATGGTTTAAATCTACCCTTTGGATCGATCATCATGAATCTTCGACCAGCACCGCATCCACTACTTATAGGACTTATTTGATTTTTGTGTAAGTAACATAAAAGATTAGAGAATGCACAATCAACCTTAATCTTTATGCCACTTACTTTTTTCATTGTCTCAGCAAGAGTATAAAACGCTTCATGAGTCAATGCATTCTTTATGTAATTTTCTTTTACTACTGGTTTATAACGAAGTACATTTATATTGTCAGCTTTAAGACTTTTAGCATAGACAACTACATTGTCAAAGTCTTTTATATTATCCATTCTTGCAACCCAATTGATCCCAAATAGCACATCACTTTTGCTTAGGACATCAAGTGCTGAAATGGCATGTTCAAACCCATCACGTGAGTATGCATTGATTTCTCTTGTTGATCCATTTAGTGACACTTGTATATGGTTTACACCAGCTGATTTTAGTTCTTCCAGAAGTTTTGTGGTTAGCCCAAATCCACTTGTAGTTATTGTGCACGTCATGTTGTATGATGATACTTTTTTTATAAAGGTAGGTAAACGGTCAACCAGTAAAGGTTCACCACCTCCTAAAGCTATTTGAAAAACGCCAAGTTCTTTTGCCTCATCGATTATCTCAGAAAATTTTTCAAAAGGTAACTGTGTATTTTGTGTGGTATCTTTATAGCAATGAGGACATTTTAGTGGACATACTGTAGTCAAATCAATATGTATGGACTCAGGCACTGCAAAAGAGCTTGGAGGTGAGGTAACATTTTTTGTTTTTTCAATTTCACTAAGCAAATTATATGCTTCATCTTTTGGCATATTTTCTGGTATCAACTTTAGGTCAATTAATCGGTAAATAAACTCATTTTTAATCCCCTTTACAAGATAATATTTTAGACTGCAGAGTTCACTTCCAGAAATTGCAGCAGTAATACCATGCTCTGCATTAAATAGCATCAGAGTATTTGGTTCAGCACGACAAATCATAGTTATCCCTTCTTTAATAAATAAATTCTATATTCAATACTTTTATTCTTAAATTCACATTTCATTTTTAGATCTTCTTAAAATACTTGAATATACACATATTACCTTCTGATATAAGTAAGCTCCACCATTCCATCAATCTCCTTTGTTTCAATAAGTTTAAGCTTAATTTCTGGATTTTCTCCTAAAAAAAAGGAATCCCTTCCCCTAAGATGGTTGGTATTATTGTAATTATATATTTATCTACTAGGTTCTGCTTGATAAAATTATCAATTAACTTCCCGCCACCAACAAGCCAGATATCCTTTCCCTGTTGGCCTTTTAATTTATTAATAAATCCAGTGACATCTTCCGCTATATATTCTACTCTATTATTTACTTCAAAGTTTTTTGTTGCTACATAACATTTCTTACCTTCATATACCCATATACTAGGTGATAGTTCATTAACAACCTGTTCATAGGTAGTCTTGCCCATTACCACTGTGTCTATCGAACTATAAAATTCGTCAAAACCAGCGTCCACATTTGGATTACCACTATTACCCCTCAGCCAATCAACTGCTCCATTATTTCTTGCGATATAACCATCTAAACTCACTGCAATATAGAGAACTATATTTCTATTCATTATCTCCCCTTCTTTACCCGATCTTATATTATGCACACCATAAACCACTGATCCTATATTCGTTTGATACTTGAACATATAAATCTTACTTATCATTAACCTTATCAATTCTATTTGTCCAAATATATCCATTATAATTGTCTGGTATCAAATCTAGACTTTCTATTGTATCAAAGCCTTCTGACCATTTGCCATCCCCAGCCACAATGACAACACGGGTATTCACAGATGCCATACGCTTAATAAATTTATTTGGCCACCCCCATAGAAATTGAGCATACTTAAGAGGAATATGTATCTCCATATTATGAATGTCTTGTGGTACATAACCTGTGAACCCCATTAGCTCATATTTAAGTAAGGCTGATTTTAGCATGTCCATTGACAATAGGCGTAGGGTGTCACTTTGATTTCTTAAATATTCTATTCCAGCATCATCACCATATACTGCAATTTGTTTTAAACGTTCTTCTTTCATGGTTCTTAATTTTTTCCAAAGTACCTCATATGTTTCAATATTTCCATCCTTTACATGAATTAAAAGATCCTTATCTGGAAAAGCAGTAAAAACTTCATCAATAGTAGGCATAAGCCCAATGCCTTTGCCTCTAAAGGGGAAAGTCTTTCCGCCATCAGCAGTGTATCCGTAGCCGATATCAAGCTTTCTAAGTTCATCCATAGTATAATCCCCAACTTCTCCCTTTGCTTCCGTTCGACATTCTAAGGGCGAATCATGAAACACAGCAAGTACTTTATCTTTTGATAGTTTTATGTCAAATTCTACAACATCTGCTCCATAATCATAGGCAACCTGCATGGATTCAATTGTATTCTCTAGATACATATGCTCTGGCTCATAAATAATTGCTGCCGTGTTTGTATTCCATCCCACCTCGTCTGGATCAAATGTCTGTGCTAGTCCTCTGTGTGCCAGAAAGTGATAATCCTCTTTTTTCTTTAAGAAAATATTCGTATTATTCATCCAAACTAGAAAAAATAGCAATACTATAATTCCTCTTATTATCCATCTTTTCCTTGATTTCATGTGCATGGTACTTCCATTTTGTTTGAATTTCATACCCTTCTCCTTTTATAGCCTTATTCGATTATGTCCTTTATTTATTATACAATACTGAATCAATACAGGGATTGACAAGCTCCTCAAAATACTTTTCCATCTGCAGTGGCGTATAAGCCATATTACTGTTAACCCACCACATCAGTAGATTAATGAGTGTGTTTGTAATGTGATTTGACAAAATTTCTATGGGAACCTTTGGTTTTTCTCCTTCTCGGAGATTCATCTTAAGATACTTCTCTATTCCATTATTCCAATATGCTCCTGCCTTTTCAAAAAACAAACTAGTACTTTCTGACTTAATTAGTCCTCTAAAGATTTTACGATTCTCCTTAATATGTTCAAAAAGCTCAACTACTGGTATTAACCTACGTTTGTCCCCATTATGCTCAACATAGCTCTCTATATACTGATTAAGCATTTCTAACAAATGTTCTATGCTGTAAAACAAAAGCTCGTCCTTGGTGGCAAAGTGAGCGTAAAAGGTTGACCTCCCAACATTAGCTTTATCAATAATGTCTTGAATAGTTATTTTATTATACTGTTTTTCTTGCATGAGAGAAAATAATGCATCTTGGATTGCACTACGGGTTTTTATCATCCTTCTATCTAAGTCATTGCTTTTCATTTATCAGCCTCATTTCTGGACATTTTTAATCATTTGTTTCATACTGTACATTCTTATTAATCTGATTATTTACTACAACAATAAATATGGTCTATAGTAAAACCATACAAAGTGTTCAGTAATGAATATATTATACATCAATAATCCAAAAAAGGAAGTGTAATTTATGTCTAAAGACTCAAATAAACAATGTCAAATCAGTCTTCGCAGTGTCAAAAAGACTTTTGAAACTCCAGCAGGAACTTTTGATGCAGTTAAGGGGATTAGTTTATCTATCAATAAAGGCGAATTTGTTGCGGTCATTGGCAAGTCAGGTAGTGGAAAGACTACACTTATGAATATGATTGCTGGAATTGATAAACCTACCTCTGGTGAAATCTTAATTGGCAAAAAATCAATTCACACCATGAGTGAAAACCAGACTTCAAAGTGGCGAGGTATGACTGTGGGTATAGTATTTCAATTTTTTCAGCTTCTTCCTACTTTATCTATTATTGAGAGTATAATGCTCCCCATGGACTTTTGTAATACTTTTCCCGTATTAGAACGTAAAGAACGTGCACTTAGTTTAATAAAACAGGTTGGTATTGAAGATCAAGCCTATAAGTTCCCAACTACACTTTCAGGAGGGCAACAGCAGCGTGCTGCAATAGCTAGGGCTTTAGCTAATGATCCTTCTATCATCTTAGCAGATGAGCCTACTGGTAATCTGGATAGCACTACAACAAAGGATGTCCTTAATATCTTTAATGCTCTTGTTCAACAGGGAAAAACACTCATTATAGTTACCCATGATCAAGATATTGCTAACCAATGTTCTCGCATTATCAAAGTATCTGATGGTCTAATTGTCTAAAAGGAGGGGTTATAATGTTTCGTACTAGTATGCGTAAATTGCTGAGAGACTTTTCTGTTAATAAAACACGTACATTTTTTGTTATACTGGCTATATTTATTGGGGTTTTTGGAATGTCCGTAGTTGCAAATTCCTATGCTATATTACTTCGTGAAATGGATGTAAACTACCGCAACACAAATCCTGCATCTGCGACCCTATGGACTTCTCCTATAGATGATTCCTATGTGCAAAAAATAGCAGATTTACCCTATATTAAAGATGTCGAATGCAGGGAGAAGATAGTTGGACGCGTGCAAGTGGGGCAAAATGAATGGAAAGACATATGGCTCTTTGTTGTTGATGATTTTAATAACCTTCGCCTCGATTTATTTAGTCCTGAAACAGGAAAAACCACTCCTGGTACTGGTGAAATTCTTTTTGAACGTAAGGCTCTTTTTATCGCTAAGACAGATATCGGTGAAACTTTAAACATTAAAATACCCGATGGCACTATTCAACCTTTAAATGTTGTTGGCACTGTTCATGCCCCAGGATTAGCTCCTGCATGGATGGAGGGGTATGCCTATGGCTTTATTAGCCAAGATACTTTAAGGCTTCTTGGCATCACTTTATCCCATACAGAACTAAAAATTAGTGTTGCTGAAAATGCTATGAATAAACAACATATCAAAAACAATACCTATATGCTTAAAGAATATCTTGAACATGAAGGTATTCAGGTTACAAAGATTGAAATTCCACACCCCGGCAAACATCCACATTATGATCAAATGGCAACGCTTCTTTATCTCATGGAGGTTTTTGGACTATTGGCATTAATACTCAGTGGCATATTGGTTGCTAATGTAATCTCTGCCATCCTTAAACAGCAAACAAGGCAGATAGGTATCATGAAGGCAATTGGTGGTAGTTCTATGCAAATAGCAACCCTCTACTTAGGAATGGTTGTAATCCTTTCCCTATCAGCTATGGCTTTAAGTATTCCAGCTGGTATTTTTGCTGGTCGAGGTTATGCCTTTATCGCTGCTGAATTACTGAATTTTAATATCTATAGCTATGAGATTCCTTTATACATCTTCGCTCTTGAAATTGCTATTGGTCTATTCGTTCCTATATTTATAGCAGCTTATCCTATTATTAGAGGGAGTAAAATTACTGTTCGCGAAGCAATAAATGATTATGGAATCAGTCAGGACAAATATTTAGGTAAGCAAAAAAATATATCTTCTAAACTATTAAGGATATTACCTCGTCCGTTTATACTCTCTCTTCGTAATACCTTTAGGCGTAGAGGTCGTTTCATTTTTACTATGCTAGTCATGGCTGCTGGCGGAACAGGCTTTATCGTTGCTATGAACATGTATGCTTCTATGTATAGCACAGTGGATGCAAAAATTGACTCTATTTCTTACGATATTCAAGTGACCTTTGATAATCCTCATCCAGTAGAAGCTATAGAAAACTCTATTAGGCAAATACCAGGAGTAACAGAAGTTGAAGCCTGGAGTGGTACAAATGCATCTAGGGTGTACCAAGATGAAACGTGTGGTAATGCCTTTAGCATCATCGCACCACCATCCACTACTAAACTTATGGAAGCACCCACGCTTTACGATGGCAGGTGGCTAAAAGAAGATGATACCAATGCTCTAGTCATCAATCAACGATTGCTATCACTTGAACCAGATATACATATTGGAGATGAAATAGTTCTTAGAATAAATCAAAAGGATTCGAAATGGAAAGTCATCGGCATTTCAAAAGAATTGTTTGGTCAACCAGCTGCCTATACAAATTCTGAATTTCTGGCACAGGTTCTTAACAATAAGGGATATGCAAAAAATGCCATGGTCGTTATCAATGCCCTTAATTCCTCTTCTCCATCTGAAGTTGCTAAACTTATTGAACAGAATATGCTTGAAAAAAATATGGATGTAAATTCTCTAATAAAAATACTTGATTATCGAAAAATTATGGAAGATCATCTACTAGTCCTTGCAATATTCCTAATTTTAATGTCTATACTTGTAGTGCTTGTTGGTGGCTTAGGTCTGTCAACCACAATAAGTATTAATACACTTGAGCGTACAAGAGAAATTGGTATTATGTGTGCATTAGGTGCTTCTACCTATTCTATAACGGCAATCATTATGACCGAAGGAATTATTATAGGAATCATAAGCTTTCTTGTTTCTCTATTATTATCTGTGCCCCTTAGCCAATTTGTTAGCTACAATTTTGGTATGGTTTTCTTTGAATGCCCTCTAGAACCTGCTACCTCTACATTAGGTTATTTAATTTGGTTTTTTGTTGTTATCATCTTTGCTGCCCTAGCTAGCTTCTATCCCTCATGGAAGGCTTCTCAGATGTCTGTAAGAAATGCTGTTTCCTATGAATAACAACCCCTAAAAGGAGGTGTGTAAAATGCATAAAAAAATTATAGTTAAAGTACTCATTGCACATGTTGTGATACTATTTGTTCTACTTTTATTACATTTTGGTTTGGGAAGTATGATTATGATGATGAAAAACCACATGGGTATATAGCAATGATTATATAAATAGCTTCCTACTGATCGTCCAATTTTATCAGAGGAAGCTAAATTTTTAAGCTTATATATTTTGTTCCAATCCCTTTATTTCATCAATTTTGCCTCTATTAACAGCACGTTCTATGTTCATTCTATCTCTTCCTTGCCCTCAATGTCCCATTATAATTTTCTCGAGGTTCTTCACTATTTGATGTTATTGATCCGCATTATTTCCAATTACACACATACTACCGTCATCGCTTGTAATGATCATATGTGATATACCCTCAGTATTTTTGTCATCAGAAGAAATAAGGGTTGCATCAAATTCTATTTTATATATTTTTCGTGTATCCGTTTCTATGTTGTCAATAGTAACTTCAATGGTCGCATATGTTGGCTGACTATCTTTTACAGTTTCATGCTCTTTTACGTGAACCTTATAACTGTGTTTGCCATTATAAGTTTCTTTGCCCAAAAAATCACTAACTTTTCCATAGGTTGGCTTCCCATCAAAAAAGTCAAAAGCATTTTGAATCTGCTGATCAATATCTGCTAATTCACGGGTATTGGCACAAAACATAGCTTTTAATCCTTGTAAGTCCCTGTTATCAAAAATTCTAACAATATTATTAGACATATCGCTTCCGTTTTTATAATAGCCATGCCAAGAATAGCCTATGACTACTTCGTCATCTTCATCATTCATAATTTTCATCATTGGTATTCCTTCCATATCCTTATCGCCTTCATTAATAACATCCTGATAAATGAGCAGTGTATATTTACCTCCCTCGTCTGTTACAACGTCGTTTATCTTCCATGTCCATGCAAGCAGTGTTTGCCTTCCATGATCAATATGCTCATTCTCACTTCCCAATATATGTTCATCAAAAGAAGTGACTTTGCCCTCAAAAAAGTCAAAGGCAGCAAGAATTTGCTTATCCGTATCTTCTAGGTTCTGTGTTTTCTTACTGAATAAAGCTTTTAGGCCATCTGCATCACTTGCACTTAAGCATTCTAGAACTTTTTTAGACGTTTCTAATCTTCCTTCCCTCGCACTAGTGGTTTTTGCACTTAGTCTTCTAGTACGTGATGTTGTATTCGAAGAAAGACCACATCCTGACAGAGTCACAGTAATAATACAACTAAGTATTAAGTATAAAGCCTTTAGTCTTTTAATATTTACTCTTTTCACCTTTAATCTTTTCATCTTGACTGTTCCCCTTTTTTAATTAAATCCCCTATTTATGTGAAAAACTACGCAGATCATGACCACTAGGGTTTTGAAATATCCTTAAATTAAATTCTGACACTACTGATAAAATATGGTCAAAAATATCTGCTTGAATAGCCTCATAAACTTCCCATCTTGTATCATTAGTAAAACAATAAATTTGCATTGGCAAACCATTTGCTGCAGGTTCTAATTGCCTGACTATAATAGGCAATTCTTTATGAATAAGTTGATGACTTTTTAGATAGTTATAAATATAGATGCGAAATGTTCCTACATTGGTTAAGTGTCGACCGTTCACTCTAGTATCCCCATCGCCATTATTTACCCTATTATATTCTTCTATTTCCTTTTCCTTGTCTTCAATATATTCTGTTAGATGATGAATCTTTTTAAAATCCTCTAGCATGTCTTTTGTACAAAACTGTATACTTGTTGTATCAATATAGATTGAACGCATGATTCGTCTTCCACCAGTATCTTGCATGCCTCTCCAGTTTTTAAACGAGTCTGATATAAATGCATAACTTGGAATCATTGTAATTGTCTTATCCCAATTTTGCACCTTCACAGTATTTAAGGCAATGTCTATTACCTCACCATCTGCATCGTATTTAGGCATTTCGATCCAATCTCCTACACGTACCATGTCGTTGCTTGCTAACTGTACCCCTGCAACAAATCCTAGAATTGAATCTTTAAAAATCAGCATCAATACTGCAGATAGTGCACCAAGACCACCTAAAAGCAGTAGTGGATTCTTATCTTTAAGAATTGCGATGAGTGTAATTCCTCCAACAATAAAAACTACAATTTTTAATATTTGAATAATGCCTTTGATAGGTCTAACTTTAGAAATCTCATATTC
Source organism: Bacillota bacterium (assembly GCA_023410675.1). Taxonomy (GTDB): domain Bacteria; phylum Bacillota; class Clostridia; order Lachnospirales; family Cellulosilyticaceae; genus JAEYPM01. Next base: position 57,476 of record JAEYPM010000044.1, read on the forward strand.
TTGATAAATATCATTTACTGCATTTAGTAACGTATTTAAGGCCACAATAACTATGCACACTATATAAAAATGAGCCATTCTTTCTATCCAAACTTTGAAACTTGGGAAAAATGATGCAAAGTAGTAGATGATGACAGCTGGTACAATGTGGGAAAGCTTATGGAGAAGCTTTCTCTCTAAAAAAGCATTCCCCCACTTGAATTTACTTTTCCTAATCAAGTGTGTCGTCAAACGCAGGATGATCCTTGTAGTAATAAAATTAGCTACTACGCAAATCAAGGTAAGTACTATGATCATTATGATGGAAGTGAGGTAAGTGGGCACCCTCTCATTCATTTCAAAATTCAAAAATAAATTATCTGTTAATTTCATTCTTTAACTCCTTAGACTTCTAAAATCATTATGATAGCGTCCAAAACATGATAGCTGGGTTTTTCTTCCTTAGTACAATATAGCTCTCAATGTAAGAACATGTCAAGAGCACCCTCAAATCAAATGAAGGTGCTCTTGCTCTTTATTTCTCCTTTTTTAGTACATTCAAATTATTAAATATTAGTTGCTAATAGTTTTTCAATATCCTCTTCAATTTTCTGGGTGCTATATGCAGGTGAATATCTTGCATAAACATTTCCGTTTCTGTCAATTAAGAATTTCCCAAAGTTCCATTTTATATAGCCTGGTTCTTCAAAAGATACAAGTGATTTGACTTTTTGCTCAAATGCTAATGACTCTTCATCTCCTTTATCTTCAGGAGCCTGCTCTTTAAGCCATGCATATATCTGAGTAGCATTTTCTCCATTGACATCAATTTTTGCAAAGCGTGGAAAGGTTGTCCCATAGTTTAGTGTGCAGAACTGAGAGATTTCTTCATCGCTGCCAGGTGCTTGTTCTAAAAATTGATTGCTAGGAAAATCTAGAATTTCAAAACCCTTATCGTTATACTTTTTATACAATGCTTCTAGCGCTTCGTATTGTGGGGTCAAACCACATTTTGTAGCTGTGTTCACTATGAGTAAAACTTTACCTTTATACTCAGATAGTGAAACCTCTTTTCCTTGATTGTTTTTTACTGTGAAATCATATACATTCATTTTTCGTTCTCCTTTGTCTTATTTTTTTAACTCTCAACTTATGCTTCAATTTCTATTATGCCATAACATAAATAAAATTATTAGAAGAGAATTATCCCTATACTCTAAAAATTAATTATGCATAATATATACTATTACTATGTTATAATTAAAGTATGAAAGATTTAACTTGATTCCTTTAAATCTACCATCAGCATAGTCTTACGTATTTACTCTTTAAAATTTAAAGGAGGATTACTATGAAGAAGAAAATAGATTTCATAATAGGAATGTTATTTGCAGTTGCTACAATAGTATTTATCGCAATATTTCTCACTAATGATGTGTTTTTTTACTGGGCATTTGAAAGGCATCATAATATATTAAGCTGGTACATTAGGCCCTTATTCATAATACCGATGGTTCTATTTGCCTATAAGAAAAATTTAACGGGTATCTTTGTTTCAATATTTGCTCTGTTTACAAGTATGTTTTGGTTTCCTGTTCCAACTACAAGCAGTCCTCAGGTTTTAGAATTTTTAGCATTTGAAATGGATTACCTTAAAGGTACATGGACTACTCCCAAAATAGTAATAAGTTTAGCAGTCCCCCTATTTTTCTATATACTCCTTATGGCCTCTTGGAAAAGAAACTGGAAATGGCTTTTAGGTGTTATCATAGGTTCTGCTATTCTAAAATTTATTTGGAGTATTGCTTTTAGTGGTCAAGCAGGTATGTCTATTTTAAAGCCTGCATTATTGGGCTTGATTGTCTGTATTGTAGGACTCAGTTATTTTTTAAAGAAGCGTGATTGAACTTACCTTATTTACAATCCTAAGTATAGCTTCTAAATGCATAATCCAATGCCTTGAAAATGGCATTTGAATAAGTCCCTTGATATCTTTGTTGCACCAATAATCAATCAGCCAGACGGCATATTCATCACTACTTACTGATCAACTTTCCATAATCCTGCTCTTTGCTTCAATGGATATCTTTTGCTTTATATCACTATATGACAGTTTCATTAGTAGTGTATCTGTTGATGTTTTTACTTCTGAAATATATTGATACAAGGCATCTATATCAAGCTTTTCCGAAAAAACAGCTATTTCTTTTCCTTTCAGTTCATTTCCAGTCGTGATAATCGGTGCCTTTATCTTTTCCTGATAACAGCTTTTAAAGAAAACTTGCTTGTCATTTTTAATGATAGTATGAGCAACTGCTGAAGTAACTTGTTCATTTCAGACCATTCTTTATTCACCTCACCGTCTCCCTTTCCATGTTATTCAATTCCGTACCACAGTCTATAATATTTATTATGCCATCTAAACCCTAATTCTAACTTTCAATAGATGATTAGACCCCAAAAACAGGTGTTTTTAAAGTCCTAAATTTAGAAATCTCATATACAATTTTAATCACATCAGTGAAATTATCAATAAATGTATATAAGTATGTCTTTAAAATGCAATTAAAACC